>CAXTOD010000202.1:0-5420 GCA_964245705.1 uncultured Acetobacteraceae bacterium | reverse complement strand
GCCGGGGCGTCCTGGCGGAACGGCAGGCCGAGCAGCACCAGAAGCAGGATCACGATCGAGATGAGCAGCCCGCCGTACAGCACGTGGTCCACCGCGCCCGCTTCCGCGCTGCCGCGCAGGTGCCCGAGGGTGACAATGCCGAGGGCGCGCATGCCGTTGGCGACGACCGGCACCAGGACGGACGCGAGCAGGAACAGCAGGCGGCGCCCGGGGGACCGGTAGATCGTCACCGCGTACAAGGCGCCGAAGGCGATGGAGGCGATCAGGAAGCGCAAGCCGGCGCAGGCCTCTGCGACGCGGAATGTCCCTTCCGGGATCTCGATCACCGTCCGGTCCACCAGATGCGGGATGCCCAGCACGCCCAGGCCGAGGTCGATGAAGCGCGCAGTGAAGGCCTGCAGCGCAGGCACCAGGAAGGCACCGAACGGGACCAGGAACAGGAGATAGCCGAGCGGCACCGCCATCGCCCGGACCACCGACCGGCCGAGGCAGGCGAGCACCAGCACCCAGAACATCGCCAGAGACAGCAGCTGGCGGCCCTCCATCACGCCCAGCCGTTCCGCAAGGAGCCAGGCCGCGGTCGCCGGCAGCATCAGCAGGGCGGCGACCGGGAGCGGGCGCGGCAGGCGGGTGGCGAGGCGGTCGCGCCGCTCCCAGGCGAGCCAGGCGGCGATCGGCAGCACGAGGAAGCAGTGGCCAAACGCGGTCGAGGCGGACCACACGCGGACCGCCGCCGACACCTCGTCGTGGTGGACGGCCAGCAGGACCGCGCAGCCGGCCGATAGGGCCGCCAGGGTCGGGACCCAGCCCCGCAGGCGGTCGGGCAGCCGGTCCTGACGCCGCGCCGAGGGGAACTTGACCGGGGCCAAGTCGCGCATGGGCAGCGCTCAGCCCAGGCCGCGCGCGACGTGCGGGCCGATCCGGTTGGCGACCGGCAGCGGCAGGCGCTTCCAGGTCTCGATCAGCAGCCGGTACCGGGGGTTGAGCGGGTTGTGCTCCGGCACCGACTCGCCGGGGCGGAGCAGGAAGCGGTAGGTAAGCGGGGTCGGCGCGAAGCCCCAATTCTTCTTGAAGGCGTAGGCGCCGGTGCCTTCCTTGCTCCGTCCGAAGTCGAACACGGTGGCGCCGCGCGCGGCGGCACGCGTCATCACGTCCCAGTACATGACGTCGAAGGCCTGGCAATCGCGCGCGGCGGGCGTGCCGCCGCCATAGTACGGCAGCACCTCGTCGCGCCAGTGCAGAGTCAGCACGCCGGCCACGTTCCGCCCGTTCTCGCCGACCACCGTCGCCTCGGCATCGGCCGGAAACGCGGTGAGCAGGCCCTCGAACCAGCGTCTGGGGAACACCGGGGTGCCGAGGTTGCGCACGCTTTCGGCGTAGAGCCGCCAGGCGGCGCCGGCGTCCCGGGTGGTCCGGACGGCGAGGCCGCGGTCTAGCCCCTTGCGCAGCACCGCGCGCTGCTTGCGCGGGATCGCCTTCATGTTCAGCCCGGGATCGGGCGTGATGACTTTGCGGAAGCTGGCATAAAGGCCGCTGCGGTCGGTCCAGGAGGCGGGTGCGGCGAACCAGTCCGACGGCAGGGGAGCGAGGCCGCGCAGCTCCAGCGCCGCGGCGCCGGTGTCGCGCAGCAGTTGCGCGGCGTGGTCCAGCAGCGCCCGTCCCACCGCGGCGTCGGCGGCGAGCGGGCCGCCATACACGCAGAACGGCAGGGAGATCAGCGCGTGGCCGAACAGGCGGGTGCGCAGCTCGATCAGCGGCAGCACGCCGACCACGATGCCGTCCTGCAGCGCCAGCATCGAGCGGTCGCGGTGGCTGAACACCCGGGCGATCAGCGGCGGCAGGGCGGCGCGGTGGAAGAAGGTGGCCTCCGGGCGGGTCACGACGAATGCGTCCCAGCCGGCGGCCTGGCCCGGATCGAGCGGCACGAGGCGCAGGCTCACGACGCGATGCCGGCCTGCGGGAACACGGCGTCCATCCGGGCCCAGCTGAAGTCGCGGCACAGCCGGGCCAGCCGTGCTTCCGTGGCAGCGAGGCTGACGCGGTGGCGCCAGCGGGCGGTGCGGGGTGCGTCCGGCACGTGCGGCTGGCCGGGATCGACCTCCCAGGGGTGGATGTAGAACACGCCGGCGCCCTGCTGTCGCTGCGCCCGGGCGAAGGCGGCGCGGAACAGGGGGTAGGGCATGAGGCGGAACCAGCCGCCACCGGCGCAGGGCAGGTTGCGACCGGCGAGGCGGAGCGTGGTCATCGGGATCTCCCATGTCGGGCCGCCGAACGGCTGGTGCGGCGCGCGCGGCGCGGCCGGGTCGCCGTACAGGTCGTGCCGGATCGGGAACACGCTGGAGGAATAAGCGTGGCCGGTCTCCGCCAGCACCTCCCAGGCCCAGGGGGTCGCGGGGCCAACGGAAAAGGTGGGGGCGCGGTAGCCGCGCACGAGGACGCCGCCGGCCGCCTCGAGCCGGGCGCGGGCGGCGGACACGTCCTCGCGAAAGGCGTGGGCGTCGCCGGCGTCCACCGGGCGATGCCATTGCCCGTGGCTGGCCAGCTCGTGCCCGGCCGACACGATGCGGCGGACCAGCGGGCCGTGCCGCTCCGCCACCCAGCCCAGGGTGAAGAAGGTGGCCTGCACGCCGGCCGCGTCGAACAGGGCGAGCAGCCGGTCGGTGTTGGCCTCGACGCGGCGGGGCAGCCGGTCCCAGTCGTCGCGGCGCAGCACGCCGGCATAGGCCTGGACCTGGAACCAGTCCTCGACGTCGACGGTCAGGGCGTGGCGGGTGGCGGACCGGCGTGCGCTCATCCAGGCCTCCGTCCCGCCGGCCGCGACGGACCGGGCGTCTCGCCCAGCATCTGCCTGAACTGCCCGATCCCCAGCTCCAGCGCGTCGAGCCGCGCCGCGACGCTGTTGTCGGGACGGGGACGATCCGCGTGGCCGTTCCGGGCCGGGCTGCCGAAGTTCGGCCGGCCGGTCGCGGCGCCATGCACGGGCGCCGGGGGTTCCGACGGAGGTTCCGACGGGGATGGCCCGTCCAGGTCGCGCGCCAGCTCGCGCGCGACCTCGTCCACCAGGTGACCGTCGAGGCGCGTCAGCTCCTCGATCGCGCCGTGCAGCAGGACGCGCGCGAACAGCCGGTTGATCCGGCGCGGCACCCCGCCGGTCGCCGCATGCACCGCCTCGAACGCGTCGGCGGTGATGGCCGGGTTGCCCGACCAGCCGACGGTGGCGAGGCGGTGCTCGACATAGGCGCGCGTTTCCTGTCGGGCCAGGGGCCCCAGGTGGAACGAGGCGATGACGCGCTGGCGCAGCTGGTCGAGCGCGCGGCTAGCCAGCATGTCGCGGAACTCGGGCTGGCCCAGCAGGATGATCTGCACGCCCGGGCCGCCGCCGCCCTGCGACAGGTTGGACAGCATGCGCAGCTCCTCGAGTGCAGCGTGCGACAGGTTCTGCGCCTCGTCGACCACCAGCACGCAGCGGGAGCCGGCGGCGCGTTGGCGGGTAAGCGTGCGGGAGAAGCCGAGCAACATCAGGGCCTTGTCGCCGCCGGTTATATCAACTCCGAAACCTGCCATGGCGAGGCGGAACAGCTCGTCGCCGGACAGGTGGGTGGTGGCGATGCGCGCCAGCAGGTGGGTGTCGGGATCGAGCCGCGACCACAGCCGCTCGGCCAGGGTGGTCTTGCCGGCGCCGATCTCGCCGGTGATGACGACAAAGCCGTCGCCCTGCTGCAGCCCGAAGGTCAGGTGCGCCAGCGCCCGGGTCTGGCCCTCGCTGGCGAAGAAGAAGCGCGCGTCGGGCGTCAGCTGGAAGGGGGCGGCGGTGAAGCCGTAGACCGTGTCGTACATCCGCTCACACCGGGACTGGGGCCGGCGGGACCATCAGAACGACTTGACCGCGGACAGGATCACCACGTTCTGCGACAGCGCGGAGGCCTGGACGCCGTCGCCGGAGCGGCGGTCGAAGCTGTAGCTGAGCTGGGCGGACAGGGTCGGCGACAGCGTGTCCACCAGGGCGAGCGAGCCCAGCAGGAAGTCCTGCCGGCCGCTCGGGCCGGTCTCGTCCTCCGTGACCCCGTACTGGCCCAGCGCCTGGAGGCTGAGCAGGGGCGACAGCGCGTGCGACCAGGTCAGGCCGCCGTACAGCCCCTTGTTGCTGCCGAGCGAGCCGGGCAGCCCGCTCGACGAGACCAGCGTGTTGTCCTCGGCGTCGAGGTTGACCGAGACCGTGTCGCGGGGCTCGGTCAGCGCGGCGGTCACGCTCAGGCTGTGGCTGCGATACAGGTTGTCCTGCGCGCCGAAGAAGCCGGCGTCGTTCAGCAGCGGCGCGCCGGAGCTGTGGTCGGACGGGTTGCCCAGCTGGTCGAAGTCGGAGTTCGCCAGCGCGGACTGCAGCTGCTCGGCCTCGGTGGTCAGGCCCTCGGAATAGCGCAGGAAGACGCGGGTGCGCGCGGTCGGCGCCAGGGCGAGGTCGACGGTGGCCGCGTCGAGACCGTCATGGTGGCCGTAGCTCGCCGAGACGGTGCTGTCGGGCCCGAGGGTCAGGCGCAGGCCGGCGTTCCAGATCTCGTCGTCGATGCGCTGCGGGTTGGAGCCGTTGTAGCGGATGTGCTCGTAGCCGACCCGGGTCAGCACGGTGACGAGGCGGGTGAGGCCGTAATCGTCGTCGATGGTGGCGGTGTCGCGCACCGCGTTCTCCAGCACGCCGGTGCCGTCGTACTTGGTGGCGTAGCCGAGCACGGTGCCGCTGTAGCGGTTGAACGCTTCGCCGGTGGCGAAGGCGACATGGCCGCTGTAGCTGGTCAGGTTCTGGTTGGTGCTCTGCTCGAACGGGGACAGGCCGGGCACAGCGACCGAGCTTGGGCTGCCTTCCGGCGTGCCCAGCGTGGTGCGGCTCACGTTGGCGCCAATCTCGCCGGTGCCCCAGGGCCCGAAGCGGTGCAGCGCGTACGGGCTGGCGGACAGGTCGACGCTCTGGGTGGCGCCGCCATAGCCGTTGGCGAAGGTGCCGGCCGGGCCGCCGAAGCCGTTGCTGGTGACGGCGCCGTCGCCGCGCAGGTCGAGGAACAGCGTGCCGGGCAGCACCGTCGCCAGCAGCTGGCCGCCGAAATCCTGGTCGACCTGGGTGTCGCCGGAGTTGCGGGCGTACAGGTCGACCTCCGGGTGGTAGGACAGGCTGCCCTGCAGCCGGGTGGTGTCGACGCCGAGGTTGAGGCCGGGCTGGAACAGGGTGATGAAGTCCGCCCCCCTGCCCCGTCCCTCGTTGCCCTGGACGTTGTCGGTGAACTCCTCGCCCAGGCCGAGGCTCGGGCTGATCGTCCAGCTGCGCCGGGGCGGCTGCAGGGGCTGGCCGCCGGTGCCCAGGACGTCCTGGAGGTCGCCGGCGCGCAGGTTGGCTCCGGTCGCCGGCAGCAGGCCGGCCGGTGCTGCGA
>CAXTOD010000201.1:0-5432 GCA_964245705.1 uncultured Acetobacteraceae bacterium | reverse complement strand
TGCTGCCGCCGGACGAGGTGCTGGCGGTGGACGGCGGCAGCACGGACGGGAGCCGCGCCATCGTCCGGGCCGGCGGGGTGCGCGTGGTCGAGTGCGCGCGCGGCCGCGCGGTGCAGATCAACCGCGGGGTGGCGGAGGCGGGCGCGGAGATCGTCTGCGTGCTGCACGCCGACACGCTGCTGCCGGACGACGCCGTGGCGGTGATCCGCCGCGTCATGGCCGACCGGGGGGTGGCGCTGGCCGGCTTCACCCCGCTGCTCAGCGGCGCGGACACGGTGCGCTGGGGCACCAGCGCCCACAACTGG
The DNA here is from genome assembly GCA_964245705.1 of uncultured Acetobacteraceae bacterium. Classification (GTDB taxonomy): domain Bacteria; phylum Pseudomonadota; class Alphaproteobacteria; order Acetobacterales; family Acetobacteraceae; genus Lichenicola. Next base: position 5,127 of record CAXTOD010000201.1, on the reverse strand, counting down.
ATCAAGACCTGGTACGTGCCGCTGCTGTTCCGTCCGCACCTGTTCCTGCGCGGCGCCCGGCTGCTGTTCGGCGACCACGCCATGTTCTTCCGGCGCCACGACTTCCTCCGCGTCGGCGGCTGCGATCCCGGGCTGTTCGTGTTGGAGGAGGCCGATTTGTGCGCCAAGATGTGCCGGCTGGGCCGGACGCGGCTGGTGAACCGGATCGTGCTCACCTCGGACCGGCGGGTCGCGGCCTGGGGCGGGCTCAAGGCGAACTGGATCTATTTCAGCGTCGGCGTGCGCTGGGGGCTCGGGCTGCGCCGTCGGCTGGAACGGCACTATCCGGACATCCGCTGAGGCTGCCCGGCAGCGGGAGGGCGCGGCGCCGCCGTGGCCGGAAACCGGGGAGGCGGGCCGGTGCCGCGGCCGGCAGGGATGCCGACGGCGCCGGAGGTCGCCGAGGCGGTCGATGGATCGTGCCGGTCCCGGCCGTCGCGGCTGGTTCGGTCGTCATGAGCCTCCGCTTGCCGGCGGATGGTGCTGGCAATCGGCCGGGCCGATCCCAGCTCATGGGGTGACAGGGCAAGGATCCCAGCATGGCCACTCCCGGCGTCCCGACTCCTGGCGTCCCGGTCTCGCCGTTTCTCCGCCCGGACCGGACCCCGCTCGACCCCGCCAAGTTCCGCGACCCGCTGCGCACCGCCCGCGGCGAAATGCGGGCCTCGGTGCCGCTCGCGTCGCTGCGCACGCTGTGGTTCAACACCGGGACGCTGTGCAACCTGGCCTGCGCCAACTGCTACATCGAAAGCTCGCCGCGCAACGACTCGCTCGCCTATCTCCAGGCCGACGAGGTGGCGGCCTTCCTCAATGAGGTCGAGGCGGACGGGTGGCCGGTGGAGGAGGTCGGCTTCACCGGCGGCGAGCCGTTCCTCAACCGCGCCCTGCCGGCGATGCTGGACGACGTGCTCCGCCGCGGCCGGCGGGCGCTGGTGCTGACCAACGCCATGCAGCCGATGCGCAACTGTGAGGCGGCGCTGTCGGCGCTGCGCGACCGGCATGGCGGCGACCGGCTGGGGCTGCGGGTCAGCCTCGACCACCACACGGCGCCGGTGCACGAGGCGGAGCGCGGGCCGGGCAGCTGGGACAAGGCGCTGGCCGGGCTCGGCTGGCTGGCGTCGCACGGGTTCCGTGTCTCGGTGGCCGGGCGGCGGCTGGCCGCGGAGCCGGAAGCCGAGGCGCGCGCCGGCTACGCCCGGCTGTTCGCGCTGCTCGGGCTGGCGCTGGACGCGTCGGATCCGGCCTGCCTGGTGCTGTTCCCGGAGATGGACCGCGGCGCCGACGTGCCGGAGATCACCACCGCCTGCTGGAGCCTGCTCGGCAAGCGGCCGGAGCAGATGATGTGCGCGACCAGCCGCATGGTGGTGAAGCGGCGCGGCGAGGAGCGGCCGGCGGTGGCGGCCTGCACCCTGCTGCCCGGCCTCCTGCTCGGGCGCACGCTGCGTGAGGCGGCGGGCACGGTGGCGCTCAACCATCCGCACTGCGCCCGCTTCTGCGTTCTGGGCGGAGCGAGCTGCAGCGCCTGAGCCGCAAAGCGTGTTGCAACATCCGCCCGTCCGGGCGTTGCACACGCACGACGCGCATGGAGGAGGGTCGCATGGCGGAGATCAACTGGCCGGACCCCTACCGTCCGGACGCGACGGCGGTGCACGTCCGCAACGAGCTGCTGATCCAGGCAGCACCCGAGCGGGTGTGGGCCTGGCTGGTGCGGGCGCGGTCCTGGCCGGACTGGTACGAGAATGCCCGGGACGTGGAGATCGAGGGCGGCGCCACCGAGCTGTCGCCGGGCGCCCGGTTCCGCTGGACCACCTTCGGGCTGTCGATCGAGTCGGTGGTGGAGGAGTTCGTGCCGTTCGAGCGGATCGGCTGGACCGGCAGGGGGCTCGGCATGGACGTCTACCACGGCTGGCTGATCCAGCCGGAGGGAGAGGGCAGCCGCGTGCTCACCGCGGAGAACCAGAACGGCCTCGGCGCCAGGGCGCAAAGCGTGCTGGCGCCGGATCGGATGCACAAGTACCACCAGATCTGGCTGCAGGGCCTGAAGGCGCGGGCGGAAGAGTCGATGCCGTCCCAAGCGGTGCCCTGACGGTTCGGCTGCCGCGGACGAGTCGGGGCCGGCGCGGCCTCCGATTCACGAACATTCGATCGTTCCAGCAACAGGTGCGCCGTCCGGCCTAGGCGCTTGACGGATAACGTTACGTCGCCCGCCTGGTATGGCTGCCGCGCCACGATCGGAACTGAATGTGGTGGGCGGGCTAGGAAATGGACGCCACATGTAGCGTAGTGGGGCTGTCGAGGCCGCCGGACGCGAGGCGCCTCCGGCAGCCGGCACGCTCCGGCGGGACCATCCAGGAGAACACGGCATGACCTTTGACGAGGCCGCCAACACGGTGTCCGACACGCACGAGCACGACCCGCGCGGCCACGAAAGCAACGGCCAGGGCACGCTGGTGGACGTGGTGCAGATGGAGAACCGGCACCCGGTGCGCGTGGACCGGTCGCGCGATTCGCTGCTGACCGACTTCGGCAAGGCGACGTTGGACAACCGCTACCTGCTGCCCGGCGAAGGCTACCAGGACCTGTTCGCCCGGGTGGCCAGCTACTACGGCGACGACGCGCCGCATGCGCAGCGGATCTACGACTACATCTCGCGGCACTGGTTCATGCCGGCGACGCCGGTGCTGAGCAACGGCGGCACCGCGCGCGGCCTGCCGATCTCCTGCTTCCTGAACGAGGCCTCCGACAGCCTGGAGGGCATCGTCGGCCTGTGGAACGAGAACGTGTGGCTGGCCTCGAAGGGCGGCGGCATCGGCTCGTACTGGGGCAACCTGCGCTCGATCGGCGAGAACGTCGGCGCCAACGGCAAGACGTCCGGCGTGATTCCGTTCATCCGGGTGATGGACAGCTTGACGCTGGCGATCAGCCAGGGCTCGCTGCGTCGCGGCTCGGCTGCGGTGTACCTGCCGATCTGGCACCCGGAGGTCGAGGAGTTCATCGAGATGCGCCGCCCCACCGGCGGCGATCCGAACCGCAAGGCGCTAAACCTCCATCACGGCATCCTGGTGTCGGACGCGTTCATGCGTGCGGTCGAGGCGGACGAGGAATGGGCGCTGGTCAGCCCGAAGGACGGCGCGCACATACGCAAGGTGTCGGCGCGTAGCTTGTGGATCCGGCTGCTGACGGCACGCATGGAACAGGGCGAGCCGTACATCATCTATTCCGACCACGTGAACAACGCGCGCCCCGAGCACCACAAGCTGGCCGGGCTGGAGGTCAAGACCTCCAACCTGTGCGCCGAGATCACCCTGCCGACGGGCATCGACCAGCACGGGAAGCAGCGCACCGCGGTGTGCTGCCTTTCGTCGCTGAACCTCGAGACCTGGTTCGAGTGGAAGGACCATCCGCTGTTCGTCGAGGACGTGATGCGTTTCCTCGACAACGTGCTGCAGGACTTCATCGACCGGGCGCCGGACGACATGGCGCGCGCCAAGTATGCGGCGATGCGCGAGCGCTCGGTGGGGCTGGGCGTGATGGGGTTCCACTCATTCCTGCAGGCGAACAACGTGCCGTTCGAGAGCGTGATCGCCAAGGTGTGGAACAAGCGCATGTTCGCGCATATCCGGAAGGAGGCGGACGCGGCGTCGCGCCTGCTGGCGGAGGAGAAGGGCGCCTGCCCGGACGCCGCCGAGTATGGCGTGATGGAGCGCTTCTCGCACAAGCTGGCGATCGCGCCGACCGCGTCGATTTCCATCATCACCGGCGCGACCAGCCCGGGGATCGAGCCGATCGCCGCCAACGTGTTCCTGCAGAAGACGCTGTCCGGCTCGTTCACGGTGCGCAACCGGCACCTGCAGAAGCTGCTGGCACAGAAGGGCCGGGACTCCGACGAGGTGTGGTCGTCGATCACGCTCACCAAGGGCAGCGTGCAGCACCTCGACTTCCTGACCCAGGGTGAGAAGGACGTGTTCAAGACCGCGTTCGAGCTCGACCAGCGCTGGGTGGTGGAGCACGCCGCAGACCGCACGCCGTTCGTGTGCCAGAGCCAGTCGGTGAACCTGTTCCTGCCGGCCGACATCCACAAGCGCGACCTGCACCAGATCCACCTGCTGGCGTGGAAGCGGGGCTTGAAGAGCCTGTACTATTGCCGCTCGCTGTCGATCCAGCGCGCCGACACGGTCAGCGACATGCTGAACAAGCCGGACGCGCTCGACCGCGAGGCGGTGCTGCCGCCGGTGCGGCCGGCGCAGGCCAGAAGCGTCGACTATGAGGAATGCCTCGCCTGCCAGTAGCAGCCTCAACCGGGATCGGAGCCGTCGGGCAGCGCGTAGCGGAAATCGTAGCGGTGCTGCCCGTCGGTCATCGTGATCGACAGGGTGCCGGTCAGGCCGGCAAGCGTGCCGGTGCCGGAGTCCGGCACAACGGTGACGCTGAGGCCGGACGCCATGCGGTCCATCGTCCCGCTGTGCTGCAGCACGAAGCTGCCTGGGCGCCCGTCAAGGGTGCCGGTGACCTGCTCCATCGCGACGTAGCCGGCGGAGCCCGCGACCGGGCTGCGGAAGGAAAGCATCGCGCCGACGCTTGTCGCGTCGAGCGCGCCACCGAAGCGCTTGGCCAGCGTGAACCGGTTGATCGGACCCCCGGGGTCCTGCGGCGTCATCTCGACTTCGAAGCTGCCCTGGGCTTGTGCTGGCATCGTGCCTGGTTCCTTGTTGCGGGGATGGTTCCGCAGCTTGGACCCGGCTTTGCCGCGGGGGCGAGATGAATCCGTCTCCGGCCGAGGCGGCGGTCGAGGCGGCCGGGGTCGCGGTGGCGCCCTCGGAAATGCCGCGCCTGACGCGGCTGGTGGCGCGGCGCCTGCCAGCCGACCGGGACGCGGTGCGCGACGCGCTGTGCGAGGTCCGGCGCAAGACCTGGACCGCGCGTCTGGTCGACCTGTCGCAGCGGGGTGGCGCCGTCTGGGTGCGGCGCGAGGATGCCGCCGCGGCGGCGGCGGCGATACGGGACCCGGACGCGGACGAGGCTCTGCTGCTCGCGGCCCTGCACCGGATCGTGCTGGACCGGCTGCGTGCGCTGGGCGCGGATCCGGCG
>CAXTOD010000200.1:0-5435 GCA_964245705.1 uncultured Acetobacteraceae bacterium | reverse complement strand
GTGCTGGGCTGGGGCGTGGGCGGCATCGAGGCGGAGGCGGCCATGCTGGGCCAGCCGATCGCCATGCTGATCCCCGACGTGATCGGCTTCAAGCTCACCGGCCAGATGCCGGAAGGTGCCACCGCCACCGACCTGGTGCTGACCGTCACCCAGATGCTGCGGAAGAAGGGCGTGGTCGGCAAGTTCGTCGAGTTCTACGGCCCGGCGCTGGACACGCTGCCGGTGGCCGACCGCGCCACCATCGGCAACATGGCGCCCGAGTACGGCGCCACCTGCGGCTTCTTCCCCGTCGACGCGCTGACGCTGGAGTACCTGCACCAGACCGGCCGCGACGAGCACCGCATCCGCCTGGTCGAGGCCTACCTCCGGGCGCAGGACATGTTCCGCGACGAGACCACCCCGGAGCCGGTGTTCACCGACACGCTGGAGCTCGACCTGTCCACGGTCGAGCCGTCGCTGGCCGGGCCGAAGCGGCCGCAGGACCGGGTGGCGCTGAAGAATGCCGCGTCGGCCTTCAACACCGAGCTGACCGGCAGCCTCGGCGTGCCGGCCAACGACGCGAACCGCCGGGTGGCGGTCGAGAGCACCAACTACGCGATCGGCCACGGCGACGTGGTGATCGCGGCCATCACGTCGTGCACCAACACCTCCAACCCGGCGGTACTGATCGCGGCGGGGCTGGTGGCGCGAAAGGCGCGGGCGCTCGGGCTGAAGCCGAAGCCCTGGGTCAAGACCTCGCTGGCCCCCGGCTCCCAGGTGGTAACCGAGTACCTCGACCGCGCCGGCCTGTCGGAGGACCTCGACGCGCTCGGCTTCAACACCGTGGGCTACGGCTGCACCACCTGCATCGGCAACTCCGGCCCGATCGAGGACCACCTGGTCGACGCGATCGAGCACAACAAGCTGGTGGCGGTGTCGGTGCTGTCCGGCAACCGCAACTTCGAGGGCCGCATCAGCCCCAACGTGCGCGCGAACTACCTGGCCAGCCCGCCGCTGGTGGTGGCGTACTCCCTGCTCGGCACCATCCGCGAGGACATCACCACCGTGCCGCTCGGCACGTCGGCGGACGGCAACCCGGTGTTCCTGCGCGACATCTGGCCCACCAACAAGGAGATCGCCGACCTGATGGCGAGCTCGATCTCGCGCGACCAGTTCATCGAGCGCTACGGCCAGGTGACGCGCGGCACCAAGGAATGGCAGGAGCTGCAGGTCGCCACCGGATCCGAGACCTACCAGTGGGACGGCGGCTCCACCTACGTGCAGAACCCGCCCTACTTCGCCGGCATCACCATGGAGCCGACCGACAAGGGCGACATCATCGGCGCCCGGGTGCTGGCGCTGCTCGGCGACAACATCACCACCGACCACATCTCGCCCGCCGGCTCGATCAAGAAGAGCGCGCCGGCGGGCGTGTATCTCGGTGAGCACCAGGTGCAGCAGAAGGACTTCAACTCGTATGGCAGCCGCCGCGGCAACCACGAGGTGATGATGCGCGGCACCTTCGCCAACATCCGGATCAAGAACGAGATGGTGCCGGGCGTCGAGGGCGGCGTGTCCAAGCACTACCCGGACGGCGCGCAGGGCTCGATCTACGACGTCGCCATGCAGTACCAGGCCGAAGGCACGCCGCTGATCGTGTTCGGCGGCAAGGAGTACGGCATGGGTTCGTCGCGCGACTGGGCGGCCAAGGGCACCGTGCTGCTCGGCATCCGCGCCGTGGTGGCGGAAAGCTTCGAGCGCATCCACCGCTCCAACCTGGTCGGCATGGGCGTGTTGCCGCTGCTGTTCAAGTCGGGCACCACGCGGGAGACGCTCGGGCTCAAGGGTGACGAGGTCATCGACATCAAGGGGCTGGACCGCATCACCCCGCGCATGACGCTGACGCTCGCCATCACCCGCGCCGACGGCTCCACCCTCGACGTGCCGGTGATCTGCCGCGTCGATACCTTGGACGAGGTCGAGTACTACCGGCATGGCGGCATCCTGCACTACGTGCTGCGCGGCATGGCACAGGCCGCCTGACCCGGACACGGCTCGGCCTGATCCTGGCGCGTCGCGCTGACGCCATCCGCAGGCGCTGATCGGGATGCCGGTCCGGGAGCTCCCGGACCGGAACCGGTCGTGCTGGTGCGCGACCTGCGCAAGAGCTTCGACGGGCAGGTGGTGCTGGACGGGATCACCCTGTCGGTCGCGGCGGGCGAACTCCTGTCCATCATCGGGCCGTCGGGGTGCGGCAAGTCGACGCTGCTGCGCTGCCTGAACTTCCTGGAGCTGCCGGACCGCGGCGAGGTGCGGATGGTGGGGCACGCGCTGCGTCGCGACGGCGGCCGCTGGCGGCGTGCCGACGAGGCATCGGCGCACGCGCTGCGGGCGCAGGTCGGCATGGTGTTCCAGGCGTTCAACCTGTTCCCGCACCGCACCGTGCTCGACAACGTCCTGCTGGCGCCGCGTGTGGTGAAGCGGGCCGAGCGCGGCCTGGCGCGCCAGGAGGCGATGCGGCTGCTGGACAAGGTGGGCCTGGCCGCGGTGGCCGGGCGCCATCCGGGAACCCTGTCCGGCGGGCAGCAGCAGCGCGCGGCGATCGCACGCGCCCTGGCGATGGCGCCGCGAGTGATGCTGTACGACGAGCCGACCTCGGCGCTCGACCCGGAGCTGGCGGAGGAGGTGCTGGGCGTGATGCGCCAGCTCGACGCCGAGGGCATGACCCAGCTGGTGGTGACGCACGAGATGCGCTTCGCCCGCGCCGCGTCAGACCGCATCGTGTTCATGGACGCGGGTCGGATCGTCGAGGAGGCGGCCCCCGACCAGCTGTTCACCGCACCGTCGGATCCGCGCACGCGCCGCTTCCTCAGGCAGTTCCTGTGAGCCTCGCCCGGCTGCTGCCTGGCGTGGCCGTGCTCCTGCTGGCCGGTGCCGCGTCCGCTGAGCCGCTGCGCTGGGCGTCCGACGCGCAGTCCGGCGCGCCATACGTGTTCCACGACCCGGCCGACCAGTCGCGCCTGACCGGGTTCGAGACCGACATCATGGCGGCACTCGGCCGGCGCATCGGCATGACGCCGGTGTTCGTGCAGAACGACTGGGACGGTCTGATCCCCGGGCTGCAGCGCGGGCTCTACGACGTGGTGATCGACGGCATCGAGATCACGCCGGAGCACCAGGCGGCGATCGACTTCTCCGAGCCGTACTACCGCACCGCCGAGCAGATCGCGGTGCGCCGGGACGCGAACGGTCTGGACAACATCCCGGCCCTGCGCGGGCACGTGGTCGGCACGCTGAAGGACACGCTGAGCCAGCGCCTGCTGGAGCAGGCCGGCGGCATCCGGCTTCGGTCCTACGACGACGAGATCAACGCGTATTCCGACCTGGCGAACGGGCGGCTCGACGCGGTGATGCTGGACGCGCCGATCGCGCTGTACTACGCGGTGCCGGACCCGCGGCTGAAGCTGGTCGGCGGCTCGATCGGCGCGCTGTCCTACGGGATCGCCATCGCCAAGGGCCACGACGCGCTCAAGGCGCGCATCGACTCCGGCCTCGACGCGATGCGCCGAGACGGCACGCTGCGGCGCATCCTGCAGCGCTGGGCGATGTGGACGCCGGAGATGGCCGCCTTCACCGGCGACCGCTCCACCGAGGTCGTGCTCCCGACCGCCTGGCAGCACTGGCTCCAGGCGACGCGCCCGGTGCCGGGCTTGCGCGAGCGCATGGCGCGCTACGCCGGCTTCCTGCCGCTGATCGGCCGGGCGGCGCTGATGACGGTGGCGGTGTCGGCCTGCGCCATGGTGCTGGCGGTGGCGTGGGGGCTCGTGCTGGCGCTGGGGCGCCGCTACGGGTCCTGGCCGCTGCGCACGGCCGCCACCCTCTACATCGAGATCGTGCGCGGCACCCCGCTGCTGATCCAGATCCTGTTCATCTTCTACGGGCTGCCGTCGCTGGGGGTGCGGCTCGACCCGTTCCTGGCCGGGGTGGTGGCGCTGGGGCTGAACTATGCCGCCTACGAGGCGGAGAACTACCGCGCCGGGCTGCAGTCGGTGCCGCACGGGCAGATGGAGGCGGCACTCGCGCTGAACATGACGCAAGCGCAGGCGGTGCGGCACGTGGTGGTGCCACAGGCGTTCCGCTTCGTGGTGCCGGTGATGACCAACGACTTCATCTCTTTGTTGAAGGACTCGTCCCTGGTCAGCGTGATCACCCTGACCGAGCTGACCCAGGCCTACGTGCGGCTGTCGACCACGTACTACGACTACCTCGGCACCGGCCTGCTGGTCGGCGGCGCCTACCTGCTGCTGGGCCTGCCGTTCGTTCGGCTGGCGCGCATGGCGGAGCGGCGGCTGGCGGCGGGGCAGGTGAGGGCCGCGCGCCGCTGATCCGGCATCGAGGTCGGTGGCATCGGCGCGGGCCCGGTTCCGGGGCGGGAGCCGCTCACGCCGCCGCCGGGCGCGTCCCGGCAGGAGGCCGGACGCCGAGCGCCACCGGAATCGCCAGGGCGCACATCAGCGCCATCGGCCAGAACGCCCCGGCGCCGTAGCGGCCATAGAGCGGTCCCGAGGCCAGCGTCACCGCCGCCTGCATCGCGCCCATGGCGACGGTGGCGTAGAACGCCTGCGCGGTGGCGGCGAGCTCGGTCGGCACCACCCGGCCGATCACCTCCATGCAGGCCAGGTGCAGCAGCGCGAAGGTCAGGCCGTGCAGCGGCTCCACCAGCACCATGATGCCGAAGCGCGCGGTCAGCGCCGCCGTGCTCCAGCGGACGATCCCGGCGACGCCCGACAGCACCAGCGCCCGTCCGGGGCCGAGCCATCGCAGCAGCCGGCTGCCGCCGAACGAGAACACCGCCACCTCGGCCGCCACCGACAGGGCCCACAGCAGGCTGGCCTGCGCCGCCGACAGGCCGGCCGAGCGCCAGCGGATCACCTCGAACCCGTCATGCAGCGCGTGGCTGCCGCCGATCAGGGCCGCCACCAGCATCAGGCGGCGGAACGCCGGGATGCCCAGCAGCGTGCCGAAGGACTGCCGCTCCGGTGACGCGGTGTCGGCATCCTCCTTCCCCGCGACCCGGTTCGGGATCAGGGGCGTCAGCACGGCGGCGGCGGCCAGCAGCCCGGCGTTCAGCCAGACGATGACCCCGAGCCCGGACCGGCCCACCATCTGGCCGGACACGAGGGTGCCGACGATGAACGCGGCCGACCCGGCGGCCCGGACCCAGCCGTAGTCGAATCGCGGCTCGGCCTGCGAGGATCCGAGCGCCAGCGCGTCGGCCAGCGGCGTCAGCGGCGCCAGCACCGCGGCATGGGCGACGCTGACGGCGAACAGCAGCGGCAGGCCGCGTGCCGGCGCGTAGCCGAGCGCCACCAGCGCCGACGCCGCGGTGAAGCCGCCGAGGATGGCGGCGGGCAGGCCGGTGCGGTCCGCCAGCCGGCCGCCGAGCGGGCCGGACA
>CAXTOD010000199.1:0-5450 GCA_964245705.1 uncultured Acetobacteraceae bacterium | reverse complement strand
GAACAGGACCTCCGGCAGCTGCTCCCGACAAGGCCCGGTTGCGCGACCGGCGGGCGGCGCCGAGACTATCCGCCCTCCCCGTCCGAGGCCACCATGTGTCCGACGTCCCGATGACCGCCGACTACCTCTTCATCGGCGACGCGATCGCCTGGTCGCTGCCGGGCTTCTCCTTCGAGCAGGCCGCCCCGGTGCAGAAGCACCTGCGTCCCTCGCCGTCGCTCCTGCTCGGGCCGGTCCCGCGCGAGTTCGGCGGCTGGTACTACGGCGACCGGCAGGCGCCCCCGGTCGGGCTGTTCCGGATCGCCGGGGCCACCCTCCAGGGCGACCGGACCCTGCGCCGCGACGGCAAGACGATCTGCATCGAGCAGAACGGCATGCACCCGCAGGCGATCGAGGCGGCAGCGCCGAGGACGGCGCCGGCGACCGCCAGCCGGCATGACGAGGTGGTGCTGCTGTGCGGCCCGGCCTACCGCATGTACGGGCACTGGCTGGTCGACTTCCTGCCGCGCCTGCACGTGCTGACGCATCTCGGGCTGGACCTGAGCACGCTGCGCTACCTGCTGCCGGACGACATCGCACCCTTCGCCCGCCAATGGCTGCGCCTGCTCGGCATCGCCGACGACCAGGTTGCGACCTACGACGTGCGCACCGAGACGTGCCACGTCGCCCGGGCGCTGGTCCCGACCGCGTTCCGCGGCGACGGCCGCGCCAGCACCCTGCTGGCGGCGGCGGCCCGATCGTTCAGGTCGGCCGTGCTGGGAACGGAGGGCGACGCGACGCGACGCCTGTTCGTGTCCCGCCGGAACTGGGGCAACGACAGCCGCACGCTGACCAACGCCCTGGAGGTCGAGACGCAGCTGGCGCAGGACGGGTTCGAGATCGTCTACCCGGAGGAGATGGACATCCCCGCCCAGGTCAGGATGTTCTCCGAGGCCGCGGTGCTGGTCGGCGAGTACGGCTCCGGCCTGCACAACTCGATCTTCTGCGGCCCCGATGCGACGGTGATCGCCCTGCGCGGCACCGCGGGGCATCCGGGCTTCCTGCAGTCGGGCCTGTGCGCGGCTCTCGGCCAGCGGATGGGCTACGTGTTCTGCGGCACCCAGAACGAGGCGGGGCGGCAGCGCCTTGTCGTGGCGGACGACGACTTGGCGCTGCTGCGGTCGCTGCTGGCGGACCGGCCCGGCTGAGCCCCGTCAGCCGATCATGCGCCAGTTGCCATCCTTGTTGGCCTTGTACTGCATCGGCGGCGCGTCGAAGAGCCGGCGGTACTCCCCCTCCTCCAGCAGCACCGTGCGCCCGAACGCGCGCCCGCCCAGCAGCTCGCCGGGCTGGCAGAACAGGTCCAGGATCGAGAAGGTGAGCACGCCGGGCCCGGTCAGCACCCACACGTTGGTCTTGCGCCCGTGTCTCGCCACGCTCGCCATGTTCCCCATGCAGTTGTCGAGGGTGCGCTCGATGATCCGCGTGCCCGGGGCGGCGCCGATGAACCAGTTGTTCACGCAGCTCGGCAGCCCGCGGCTGAAGGTGAGGACCTGCTCGACCTCGCAGGTGCGGAAGCAGGAATCGAGCGGCCGGTCGCACACCTCGTCGGCATCGATGTAGAAGCCGCCCTGCTTGTACAGATAGGCCAGCCGGAACAGGTCCGCTTTGGCCGACACGTGGAAGCAGGCGCGGTAGAGATCGACCAGAACGGTGCCGTAATGGGTGGCCAGGAAGTCCTGCGCGGTGTCGTCGTCGAACAGGTCGTGGACGTAGCCGGGATTGGCGGTCCTGCAGCGCCGCATCAGCGACACGACCTCGTCCGGCGGAGTCGGCTTGTCCCAGTACTGCATGATCCGCCGCGGGATGCCGTGCGCGTCCGACCGGTTCGGCGGACGTGCAGCCAGCCCCTCGATCGTGTCCTGCGGCAGCACGCCGGACAGCAGCGCCACCTCCAGCAGGGTGAGCCAGCCATCCTCGAAGGCGGCTCCCTCCCGGACGCGCCGGCGGCGCAACAGGTAGACCGCCATCGACTTGGCTGTGGCATAGGACAGGTCGGCCGCAGCGGCGGCCTTCAGCAGAACCAGCGCCTGTTCCGCCTCCCCCTGCTCCTGGCGCAGCAGGCTCAGGTGCATCAGCGCGACCGGATCGGTGGGCACTGCCTGCAGCAGGGCCTCGAAGATCGTGCGGCTCTGGTCGAAGGCCTGGTAGTAGTACGCGTCGACGCCCGCTCTTCGCGCCGCCTCCGCCTCCGCCGCCGTCATGACGGGCATGAAACAATCCTCCAGCAGCTGCAACCGGTAACACGAGGGTCGGGCTGGCTTCAACGCGACGCAGTCGGACCCTCGGCCGCGGCGCCGTCAGGCCCGGGCCGCACGACCGGCTCCGGCATGCGCAGCTCGTGCGGGTTGGCGTCGCAATAACCCAGGAACGCCCTGACGTCCGGCTGCATGATCCGGGGCAGCATCACGGCGATGATGCGGTCGTCCCAGTCCCACCAGCGCAGGTCAAGCAGGCGAACGATCGTGCGTGCGTCGAAGCGGAAGCGCACGATCCGCGCGGGATTGCCGGCGACCACCGCGTAGGGCGGCACCGACCGCGTCACCACCGCGTTGCCGCCCACCACCGCGCCGTCGCCGATCGTGACGCCGGCGGTGACGAAGGCGAAGGCGCCGATCCAGACGTCGTTGCCGATGACGATGTCGCCCCTGGTGGTGTGGCTGGCGCTGGTGGGCGCGAGCGGCCAGATGTGCTGCAGGGCGGAGAACGGGTAGGTGGTCGCGGTGTCTGTCCTGTGGTTGCCGAGCGCCAGACACACGTTGCCAGCGATCGAGACGAAGCGGCCGACCGTCAGCCGGGCGAGACTGGACTCGAAGATGATCGGATGGCCATAGCTGTGGTCGCCGATGTCCCAGCCGAACCGGTCGATCAGCTCGCGAAGGTTGCTGCGCAGGTGGCCGGGCGTGGCCTCGGCGTTGATCGGCAGCGCGGCATGATGCGCACCGTCGCGGACGAACTCGCGCAGCACCAGCGTCCTGCCGGCGGACCAACTCGACCGGCAGTCGCCTTCCAGCTGCAGCACGTCGCCGATCACCCCGACGCGGTCCAGCGTCACCGTCACCTCGCCGCCCGGTGCCAGGATGACCAGGCAGCCATCGACATGGCGCCAACCGATCCGGTCATGGTCGTGATGGCTGGACAGGGCGCCACCGGCGAGGAAGCGCATCACGCCGGGAAAGAACGCCTCGCCGGCGTAGCCCATCTGCCAGGCGCTGCCGGTGATCCGGGCCTCGTCCGCCGCGACTGAAACGCTCATCGTGCCGACCGGGCTACCGTCAGGCCATCCCGAAGAACCGGCCGAGCACGATCCGTTCCGTCCGGAAGGGCGTGATCGAACCGGCTTCCGCCGCCTGCTCCAGCTGCACGACGAACGCAGCCGGATCGTCATAGCGCAGCTGCGCGAAATCCGAGACCTTGTAGTTCCACCACATAGACTCGAGCAGGCGCGAGATGATCTCCTCCGGAAAGCGGAAGCGGATCAGGCGTGCCGGGTTGCCGCCCACGATGGCGTAGGGCGGCACCGAAGCCGTCACCACGGCTCCGGCACCGACTACGCAGCCGGTGCCAAGCGTGATGCCCCGTGCCAGCAGCACGTCCTGCCCGATCCAGACGTCGTGCTCGATCACTGGCGCATCGATCCGGTTCGGACGGCTGGGCTGTCCACCGTAGCGGCTGAAGGATTCCACCGCGTCGTCCTCAAGGCACTTTCTGAAGATGACGAAGTGCGGATCGTAGGAGAAGGAGGAAGTGGAGGCGAAGGACATGTGGTGGTTCAGGGCCATCACCTGGACGCCCCAGGAGATCGAGCAATAGCGACCGATCCGGGTCGAGGGCGGCAGGCCGCTCAGGCTGTAGCTGAACGAGCCGATGGTCGGGATCTCGACCCCCTGCAGGATCGCGGCGTAGGGCTCGACCGTTCCGTCCTCGTCGAAGAAGACCATCTGGTCGTTCGTGAACCGGTCTCCTTCATCCTGGCTGAAGTAAACACGGTGCTGCTTCAATTTCTGAACGTGTTCCCGCGTCATGAGACATTGCATCGGCAACCTGCAATCTGGTTGCACCACCATAATACGACCGGCTCCGAAAGAAATGGCTGATCGGTTGTTCTCGCAATGATTTGCCCATGTCGGCAACGGCCGTCCACGCTACTGGAGCTGCCCGCCCAACAGCGTGCTGGCCAGGCTGTCGACCAGGAGGCTCGCCCGGGCGAACGCTCCGCCGGTACGAACTTGGCCGTTAAAGGCCTCCAGGGTCTCGCCCGGTCCCGCCGCAAAGGACACGATCCCGGCGCCGGCCTGGATCACCGAGATGGTACAGCCTATCTGCAGGCCTGCGGGAACCAGATAGGTGTGCGCGCTGGAGCCGGTGTCGCGTATGGTGGTGCCGCAATCCGACTGCGCCAGCGCATAGGCCCCGGACTGCGTGGACACGACGCCCCCTCCGCTCTGCAGCGAACCGGAAACGGCCACGGCGGACAAGCTGGCGCTGCCGCTCACCGACAGGCTCGCCGTGGCGACGGATGGGGCGGCGACGTTGCCGTTCGCATCGACCGACAGGCCGGCTGGCGGCAGCGCGTCGTTGCTGGCAGGGCCGCCACCGACGTGCAGGGTCTGGCCGAACATCGAGCCGTCGGCGCCGAGCCACACTGTGTCGACATGCGCGTGCACGACGCCGGTGGCGTCCTGCGCGCCCGCGGTCCGCTCGACCAGCAACCGGCGGCCGATTGCGCCCGAGCGAAACACGATCCCGTCATAGGCGCCGGCGCCGGCGGCGGAGGTTCCCTGGATCGTCATGACGTTGGTGGCCGGCGACTGGCCAGTGACGATGTAGTCGACGGCGCCGACGTTGTTCCAGCTGTCCATCTCCGGCACGCCGGCGGCACGGTTGTCGATGATCTGCGTCTCGTTGGCGGTGCTGGGCCCGTCGCTTCCGGCATCAAGGAAGTTCACCCAGTTGGAGCCGAATAGGCTGCATCGCCCGTTGCTCGCCGGGCAGTGCGCCTGCACCGAAACGCCGACCAGGTCGTGCGTCGCGGTGGTGGCGTCGCCGCGGAAGGCATAAGAGGACGGGTCGTTCTGGTAAAGCACCATGTGCAGGGCGTTCTTCTGGAAGCTGGCGGTGCTGCCGCTCGGCTCGGCGTCGACTGGCATGAACAGCCCTTCCTCACCGGCGACCGAGGTCATCCGCTTGACGATCTCGAAGCCGGCGCCACCGGCCTGCTGCATGATCGACTGGTCCACCTGCTCGGCGATGCCGCCGTTCTGCGTGAAGCTGGCGCCTTCCGAGACCCAGGTCACGCCCGGCTTGTTGCCCGGATAGCCGGTCAGCCAGTAGCGCCCCGGCGGCACCACGATCTGCGCCGGCGCGACGGCGGCCGCCAGCGCGGCGGCAAAGGCGGCGGTGTCGTCGTG
>CAXTOD010000198.1:283-5462 GCA_964245705.1 uncultured Acetobacteraceae bacterium | reverse complement strand
CCCAGACGCAGAAACCGACCCGGGTTGGCCTGACGGTGAAACCAGTCGCCGAGCGAGGCAACCAGGGGCCGGGCGACGGTCGGATGGCCATTCATGCGGCGAACCTGAAACAGGAAGCGAAGCGAACCAGCCGGTCCGCCCTCCCCATAATCGGACACTGTCGGCTCCGGGGCAAACACAACTATCGAGACGCGTCCGGAGCAGGGTTCGGCCGTGCCTCCCGGACCCGATCAGCCTATGGTTCCCGGCCCGCTTCCGGGGTTCAGCGACCAGGACCAGCCATGCTGTTTGCCATAATCTGCACCGACCGACCGAACAGCCTGGAGGCCCGCCTGGCGGTCCGGGAAGCGCACCTGCGCTACGTCGCCACCTACGCCGACCGGGTGATCCAGGGCGGCCCGCTGCTGGACAGCAACGGCCGGCCCTGCGGCAGCCTGCTGATCGTCGACGTGGAGGACAGGGCAGCCGCCGAAGGCTTCGCCGCCAGCGACCCCTACGCGGCGGTGAACCTGTTCGAAAGCGTGGTCATACGCGGCTACCGCAGCGTGTTCCGCGACGGCGCCATGACGGACTGAGCCCGGTGAACACCTGGCTGGTGAAGTCCGAGCCCGACGCCTTTTCCTGGCAGCAGCAGGTCGAACGCGGCACCGAGCCCTGGACAGGTATCCGCAACCACCAGGCTAAGCGCCACCTGCAAGCCATGCGCCTCGGTGACCTTGCCTTCTTCTACCACTCCAGCCAAGGCCGCGAAATCGTTGGAATCGTTGAAGTCATAAAAGAATCCTACTCCGACCCCACCGCCCCCACCTGGGCGTGCGTCGACATGCGGACGGTCGGGCCGTTGCCCAGGCCCGTCACGCTGGCGGACATCAGGGCGCTGCCGGAGTTGCGCGACATGGCACTGGTGCGACAACCACGACTCTCGGTCGCTCCGGTCGAGCGATCGCACTGGGATCGGATCTGCACGCTGGGCGGCTGGCCGCGGTAGCGACTTGCCGCCCGACAGAACCTCTAGGGTGAGCCGTCCATGCTTTCGGCCAGGATCGCGGTCGAGCCGCGGCCCGGCTGACCGGCAAAGGTCTGGTAGGTGTGGTCAGCGTTGTAGTCGGCGTTCACTGGCGCCGCGATCTGGCCGGAAAAGCCGAGCACCTGGAACACTTGGGTGTTGCTGGTGCCACGAATCGTCTGGTTGGCGTCCACCGGGGGCAGTCCCGGCCCGGCTTGGCGGGTGACGTCGCCGCTGGCCGTGGTAGCCGATGCCCGCGGCACTGGCGCCGCCTGGACCGAGGCCTGCGCGAGGGCAGGACCCGCCGCTGCAAGCGTGAGGGCCAAGGCGATCCCAGCAGGGACTCGTGAACGGGCGACGCTGCGCATGAAGCTGTCCTTACAAAAAGGGCTTTGGTGTGACATGAACGCCCAGGTGCGGCATATGTTGACAGACGGACATCAACTTGCCGCTATCGTCGGCGGCAGGTGCCGATCCGACCGGCAGCCGTCGCGACGCGTGCCATCCGCACGGACCGGGTGGATCGGGACAGGTGGACGGGGACGGGGAGGATCATCGATGGAGGCGGACGAGCCGGTTCTGACGCTGGGTGCTCGGATCCGGGCGCTGCGTCGCGCCCGCGGCCTGACCCAGGACCGGCTGGCCAGCTCCACCGGCGTATCCCGAAGCGCGGTGGCCCAATGGGAAAGCGACCGCGCCGGACACAGTGCCGGCATGCTGCGCCGGATCGCCGAGGTGCTGGGCGTGTCGGTGGGCGTGCTCCGCAACGGTTGGGAAGGGTCGACCCAGCAGGCGCCGCTGACGCCGCAGGAGATCGCGCTGCTCCGCCTTTACCGCGGCTGCACGCCGGAAGACCGATCGGTGCTGATGCACGTGGCCGAGAAGATCGCCGCCTCCACCGGATCCTCCTGAGCCGCGGCCTTCGGCCTGGGCTCCATCAGCAAGCCCCACAAGCCGGGGTTTGCCGGCGGCGGTGCAGCCCCGTGCGCGTCCGGCGCGTTGTGCTGCGAGCAGAAGGGGAAGACACCGATGAGCGCCACCACAGGAAACCAGCTGTCCCCGACCGGGCTGTCCTCGGTCGGCCTGAGCGCCGGTGCGCGCGGCGAGCTGCAGCGCGTGCTGGAGCAGCTGGAGTCCGGGCGCGGCGTGCTGGTTCGCCTGGCCGACCTGATGGGCGGCGCGGTGGGGCAGGCCACGCGACTCGGCGTGCGCGGCCTGGGACTGGCGCCCGGGCTGCAGCTCAAGCTGCGCGGCGTGGCCGAAAGCACAATCAGCCGGGCCTTCGACGTGGCCGTGCTCGGGCTCAGGCAGCCGTCGGCGACGGGCCGGGCCGTCACGCCGGACGGGCGGCCATGGCAGGACCGCGTCACCCAGGGCGCGGTCGCGGTGTCCGGCGCGATCGGCGGGTTCGCCGGCCTGGGCGGGCTGCTGCCCGACATCGGCTTCACCACCATGACCATCATGCGCGAGATCGCCCGCATCGCCAGGGAGGAGGGCGAGGACCTGTCCACGCCCGATGCCCGCCGCGCCTGCCTGGAGGTGTTCGCGCTCAAGCCCATCACCGCGGCGTCGGAGGAAAGCGAGCTCGGCTACTTTTCCGCCCGCGCGGTGCTGCGCGGCCGGCCGGTGGTCATGCTGCTGTCGGAGGTCGCCTCGCATTACGGGCTGGCGCTGTCGCGCAAGGTGGCGCTGCAGATGATGCCGATCGCCGGCGCCCTGTGCGGCGCGTCGCTGAACGCGGCGTTCCTGGCGCACTACCGTTCGCTGGCCCGCGCCCACTTCACCATACGCCGGCTCGAGCGGCAGCATGGCGGAGAGGTGCGCGAGGCGGTCGAGTCGATCCGCAGCAGCCTTGCCGACCGGGTGGCGACGACCTGAGGCTCTCCCTCAACGGGTGCGCTTGACGAGGTTGAGCACGGCGCAGAAGGCGGCGCAGGACAGGTAGACCAGCATCATCCGGAACCCGAGCCGGTGCACCAGGTGCGGCATGGCGAACCCGAGCAGCCCGGACGCGG
Organism: uncultured Acetobacteraceae bacterium; assembly: GCA_964245705.1. Taxonomy (GTDB): domain Bacteria; phylum Pseudomonadota; class Alphaproteobacteria; order Acetobacterales; family Acetobacteraceae; genus Lichenicola. Next base: position 2,441 of record CAXTOD010000198.1, on the reverse strand, counting down.
CGGCAAAGGCGGTGAAGATGCTCGTCATGTACATGCGGCTGGCTTCCCTGGGTTCATCTGGCCCTGCGTCACGCCACCGGGTCGCCGGGTGGCAGTCCGGCGCAGAACGCGGCCACGTTGTCCAGCGCCCGCAGGCCCATGGCGGTACGCGTCTCGATCGTGGCGCTGCCCATGTGCGGGGTGGCGAAGATGCGCGGGTGGTCGCGGAAGCGCCGGTCGATGGCAGGCTCGTTGCGGAACACGTCCAGCCCGGCGGCCGCCAGCCGTCCGCAGTCGAGGGCCGTGAACAGCGCCTCCTCGTCCAGCAGCCCGCCGCGCGCCGCGTTCACCAGCACCGCGCCCTCAGGCAGCAGCGCCAGCTCCCGGGCGCCGATCAGCCCGGCCGTGGCGGGGCCGCCGGGCACGTGCAGCGTCAGCACCTGGCAGTGCTGCAGCATCTCCCGGAGGTCGGGGAAGAAGGTGGCGCCGTCCTCCAGTTCTGCTGGCAGGCGGGACCGGTTGCAGTACAGCACCGTCATGCCGAAGCCGCGCGCCCGCCTGGCGACTGCGCGGCCGATCCGCCCCATGCCGACGATGCCGAGCGTCCGGCCGGTGACCCGGATGCCGAGCAGCTCGGTCATGCGCAGCGGCCGGGTCCAGCCGTCCCGGATTACCGCGCCGTATTCCGTTGCCCGGCGGCAGGCGCCCAGGATCAGCAGCAGGGTCAGGTCGGCGTTGCAGTCGGTCAGCACGTCCGGGGTGCTGGTCAGGGTGATGCCGCGGGCGCGCAGGGCGGACCGGTCGACGTGGTCGAACCCCACGCTGACGGTGGCGATCAGCCGCACGCTGTCCGGCAGGGCACGGACCAGCGCCGCGTCGACCGGGGTGGAGCTGGACACCAGCAGCGCGTCCGGCAGGTGCAGCCGTGCCGCCTCGATCAGCTCCGCCGGACGGAGCCGCGTCGGCGGCAGGGGCGGGGCGTCGAACCCGGTCCTGATCCGCTCCGCCACGGCGGGCGGCATGTCCTGGGCGCTGACGAGGCGCGGTCGCGGCGGCTTGGGTGTCATCGCCGCCTTCCTAGCCGCCGCCCAGCCCGGCGATAAGGCCTTCTCCCCCGCCGCCGCTGCCGCCATCATCGGCGCATGCCGCGCCCTGCGCCTTCCCTGACGGCGGAGCTGCTGCTCCAGGCCTACCGCGTCGGGCTGTTCCCGATGGCGGAGCGGCGCGATTCGGACGAGCTGTACTGGCTCGACCCGGAGCAGCGCGGCGTGCTGCCGCTGGACCGGTTCCACCTGCCGAAGCGGCTGCGTCGCACCGTGCTGTCCGGCGTCTACGCGGTGACGGCGGACCGGGCGTTCGAGGCGGTGATCGCCGGCTGCGCCGAGTCCGCCTCGGGGCGGGAGGAAACCTGGATCAACCCGGAGATCGTCCGGCTGTTCACCGCGCTGCACCGGCGCGGCCACGGCCACAGCATCGAGTGCTGGGCGGGGCCTGCGCTGGTCGGTGGGTTGTACGGGGTGTCGTTGGGCGGCGCCTTCTTCGGGGAAAGCATGTTCAGCCGGGCCCGCGACGCGTCCAAGGTGGCGCTGGTGCACCTGGTCGCGCGCCTGCGCCTCGGCGGCTACACCCTGCTGGACACGCAGTTCACGACCGCGCACCTCCAGCAGTTCGGGGCCCACGAGATCCCGCGCGCCCGCTACCGACGACTTCTGGCCGAGGCGGTGGCGGTGCGCGCGACCTGGATCGCCGCGCCGGAGCCGGACGCGCTGCTCGGCGTTGTCGACGCCATGGGCCGGACCTGATCCGGCCGTGACAGGGAGTTCGAGAACCATGCGACCCACCAGCCTGATGCCGGCGCTGCTCCTGGCAGCGACCGCGGCCGGCGCCGCGCAGGCGGCCACCGACGCGCCGCCGCTGATGCCGACCCGCGACGTCACGGTGGTCTACCTGGTGACGCCGGAAGGAGCGGCCCAGGCGCAGTCGGTGCGGGTGTACTTCCGCGGCGGCGGGGCCGCGATGCGCATCGACGGGCCGCCCGGCCCGGACGGCTCGCCCAGCGGCGACATGGTGCTGGACCGGCCGAACCGCCTCATCACCGTCGTGCTGAACCCGGCGCGCAGCTACATGCAGATCCCCGAGCGCGAGGAGGTGCGCTCGCCGTTCGTGCTGGACGCGACCA
>CAXTOD010000198.1:0-232 GCA_964245705.1 uncultured Acetobacteraceae bacterium | reverse complement strand
GAACCGGCAGCGTCGCCGGGCTCCCCTGCGTGCAGTACTCGATCGTGACGCCCAAGGGCGACTCCACTGCCTGCGTCACCGATGACGGCGTGGTGCTGAGCGCCTCCGGCGTGGACGGGCAGGGCGCACGCGGCCGCCTAGTGGCGCAGACGGTGCAGTATGCGCCGCTGCCGCAATCGGTGTTCCTGCCGCCGCCTGGGTTCCAGCGCACCGCCCATCCCGAGGCCATGAG
>CAXTOD010000197.1:0-5497 GCA_964245705.1 uncultured Acetobacteraceae bacterium | reverse complement strand
GCGGTGAAGCGCAAGCTGCAGCCGGGCGACAAGATGGCCGGCCGTCACGGCAACAAGGGCGTGGTGTCGCGGGTGACGCCGGTTGAGGACATGCCGTTCCTGGAGGACGGCACGCCGATCGATTTGGTGCTGAACCCGCTCGGCGTGCCGTCGCGCATGAACGTCGGGCAGATCCTGGAAACGCATCTCGGCTGGGCCTGCGCTAACATCGGCAAGGGCATCGGCGAGCTGGTGGACGAGTACCAGCGCACGGGTGCGGCGAAGCAGGAGCTGCTGGACGAGCTGAAGGCGGTGTATGGCGACGAGGTGTATCGCGACGACATCGCAACGTTGCCCAATGAGCAGCTGGTGGAGCTGGCGCACAATCTGCGCAAGGGCGTGCCGATCGCGACGCCAGTGTTCGACGGGGCGCGCATCTCCGACATTGAGGCGATGCTGAGCCGTGCGGGGCTGGACACGTCGGGGCAGTCGCAGCTGACCGACGGGCGCACTGGCGAGCCGTTTGAGCGCAAGGTGACGGTGGGCTACGTGTACATGCTCAAGCTGCATCACTTGGTGGACGACAAGATCCACGCGCGCTCGATCGGGCCGTACTCGCTGGTCACGCAGCAGCCGTTGGGCGGCAAGGCGCAGTTCGGCGGCCAGCGCTTCGGCGAGATGGAGGTGTGGGCGCTGGAAGCATATGGTGCGGCTTACACGCTGCAGGAGATGCTGACGGTGAAGTCGGACGACGTGTCCGGACGCACCAAGGTCTACGAGGCGATCGTGCGCGAGCAGGACGACTTCGAGGCTGGCATCCCGGAAAGCTTCAACGTTTTGGTCAAGGAGCTGAAGTCGCTCGGCCTGAACGTGGACCTGGAGCAGAGCGGCACTTGAGCTGCTTGGAAGCAAGGCCAAGGGCTCTGCCCTTGGAACCCGCCAAAGGTCAGCCTTTGGAAACCGACAACAACTGGATTCTCAAGGCGAGCCTTGAGCGGGTCCAGGGCAGAGCCCTGGCCTTTCCGATCGTATTTAACGGTTTGCCGGCCGCCTCGTGCGGTCGGCCTCCCTTCGTGAAGGGTTTCGGCGCATGAACGAACTGATGAAGATCCTTGGCCAGACCGGCCAGGCGCAGACCTTCGACCAGATCAAGATCCAGCTGGCCTCGTCGGAGCAGATCCGCTCCTGGTCCTATGGCGAGATCAAGAAGCCGGAAACCATAAACTACCGCACCTTCAAGCCGGAACGGGACGGGCTGTTCTGCGCGCGCATCTTCGGTCCGATCAAGGACTACGAGTGTCTGTGCGGCAAGTACAAGCGGATGAAGTTCCGCGGCATCATCTGCGAGAAGTGCGGCGTCGAGGTGACTCTGGCCAAGGTGCGCCGCGAGCGCATGGGCCACATCGAGCTGGCCTCGCCGGTGGCGCACATCTGGTTCCTGAAGTCGCTGCCCAGCCGAATCGGGCTGATGGTCGACCTCACGCTCAAGGAGCTGGAGAAAATCCTGTACTTCGAGAGTTATGTGGTTCTCGAGCCCGGCCTGACCGACCTCAAGCTGCACCAGCTGCTGAACGAGGACCAGCTTCTCGCCAAGCAGGACGAGTTCGGCGAGGACGGGTTCCGCGCCGGCATCGGTGCTGAGGCGATCAAGTCGGTGCTGGTCAGCGTCGACTGCGACGCCGAGAAGGTGAAACTGCGCACCGATCTCAAGGACACCACGTCGGAGGCCAAGCGCAAGAAGCTGGTCAAGCGGCTGAAGCTGGTCGAGGCGTTCGCGGAAAGCGGCTCGCGTCCGGACTGGATGATCCTGGACGTGGTGCCGGTAATACCGCCGGAGTTGCGCCCGCTGGTGCCGCTGGACGGCGGCCGGTTCGCAACCTCGGATCTGAACGACCTGTATCGCCGCGTGATCAACCGCAACAACCGGTTGAAGCGCCTGATCGAGCTGCGCGCGCCCGACATCATCGTGCGCAACGAGAAGCGCATGCTGCAGGAAAGCGTTGACGCGCTGTTCGATAACGGCCGTCGCGGACGGGCGATCACGGGCGCCAACAAGCGGCCGCTGAAGTCGTTGTCCGACATGCTGAAGGGCAAGCAGGGGCGGTTCCGTCAGAACCTGCTCGGCAAGCGCGTCGACTATTCCGGCCGCTCGGTGATCGTGGTGGGGCCGGAGCTCAAGCTGCACCAATGCGGCCTGCCGAAGAAGATGGCGCTCGAGCTGTTCAAGCCGTTCATCTATTCCAAGCTGGAGAAGTACGGCCACGCTACTACTATCAAGGCGGCGAAGCGCATGGTGGAGAAGGAGCGTCCCGAGGTGTGGGACATCCTGGAGGAGGTAATCCGCGAGCATCCGGTGATGCTGAACCGGGCACCCACGCTGCACCGTCTCGGCATCCAGGCGTTCGAGCCGGTGCTGATCGAGGGCAAGGCGATCCAGCTGCACCCGCTGGTCTGCACCGCGTTCAACGCGGACTTCGACGGTGACCAGATGGCGGTGCACGTGCCGCTGAGCCTGGAAGCGCAGCTCGAGGCACGGGTGCTGATGATGAGCACCAACAACATCCTGAGCCCGGCCAACGGCAAGCCGATCATCGTGCCGAGCCAGGACATCGTGCTCGGGCTGTACTACCTGTCGCTGGAGACGGCTGAGTTCCGGCAGACGCCGGACCAGAACGAGTACGACGACAAGGGCCGCGTCACCGTCACCGGCGCGCCGGCGTTCGGCTCGATCGGCGAGATCGAGTTCGCGCTGACTGAGAAGGCGGTGCGGCTGCACGACAAGATCCGTGCCCGCTACGAGACGGTGGACGCGGAGGGTAGGAAGGTCCGCAGCACCGTCATCACCACGCCGGGCCGCATGCTGATCGCGCAGATCCTGCCCAAGCACCCGGCGGTGCCGTTCGCGCTGATCAACAAGCAGCTGACCAAGAAGAACGTGTCCGACGTTATCGACGCAGTGTACCGCCACTGCGGCCAGAAGGAGTGCGTGATCTTCGCCGACCGGCTCATGGGGCTGGGCTTCGGTCAGGCTGCCAAGGCAGGCATCTCGTTCGGCAAGGACGACATGATCATCCCGGACGCAAAGAAGCCGCTGGTGGACAAGACCACTGCCGAGGTGAAGGAGTTCGAGCAGCAGTACCAGGATGGGCTGATCACCGCCGGTGAGCGCTACAACAAGGTGGTCGACGCGTGGTCGCGCTGCACCGACGAGGTGCAGGCGGCGATGATGAAGGAGATCTCGCGCCAGGAAGTCGGCAAGCAGACCAACTCGGTGTGGATGATGAGCCACTCCGGCGCGCGGGGTTCGCCGGCGCAGATGAAGCAGCTGGCCGGCATGCGCGGGCTGATGGCCAAGCCCTCGGGCGAGATCATCGAGCAGCCGATCATCGCCAACTTCAAGGAAGGCCTGTCGGTTCTCGACTACTTCACCTCCACCCACGGCGCCCGCAAGGGCCTCGCCGACACGGCGCTGAAGACCGCGAACTCCGGCTACCTGACCCGCCGCCTGGTCGACGTGGCGCAGGACTGCATCATCGTCGAGGAGGATTGCGGCACCGAGCGTGGCCTGACCGTGCGCGCGGTGATGGATGGCGGCGAGGTGGTGTCGTCGCTGTCCGAGCGGATCCTTGGCCGAACCGCGGCGGTGGACGTGATCTCGCCGGTGGACGGCAGTGTCGTGCTGCCGCGCAACACCCTGATCGGGGAAGCGGAAGCGGAGCTGGTCGAGAACGGCGCCGTGGAAAGCATGCTGATCCGCTCGGTGCTGACCTGCGACAGCCGGATAGGCGTATGCGGCCTATGCTACGGGCGCGACCTCGCCCGCGGCACGCCGGTGAACATCGGCGAGGCGGTGGGCGTGATCGCCGCGCAGTCGATCGGCGAGCCGGGCACGCAGCTGACCATGCGCACCTTCCACATCGGCGGCGCCGCACAGCGCGGTGCCGAGCAATCGATGGTCGAGGCGTCGCATGACGGCATCGTCACGGTGAAGAACCGCACGGTGGTGCAGAACAGCCAGGGCGTGCCGGTGGTGATGTCGCGCAACTGCGAGATCGTGCTGACCGACGAGAAGGGCACCGAGCGGGCGCGGTTCCGCGTGCCATACGGCGCCAGGCTATTGGTTGACGAGGGAGCGACGGTGTCGCGCCAGCAGAAGCTGGCCGAGTGGGACCCATACACCCTGCCGATCATCACTGAACGGGCCGGCACGGTGGAGTACCTCGACCTGATCGACTCCATCACCCTGGTGGAGCGGATGGACGAGGTTACCGGGCTCACCTCCAAGGTGGTGGTGGACTACAAGCAGGCGTCTAAGGGTGTGGACCTGCGTCCGCGGCTGCAATTGAAGGACGAGCGTGGCGAGGTGCTCAAGCTCGGCACCGGCGGCGAGGCGCGCTACTTCCTGCAGCCGGACTCGATCCTGTCGGTCGAGAACGGTGCGGTGGTGGCGGCAGGCGACGTGCTGGCGCGCATCCCGCGCGAGGGCTCCAAGACCCGCGACATCACCGGCGGCCTGCCGCGGGTGGCGGAACTGTTTGAGGCGCGCCGTCCGAAGGACCATGCGATCATCGCCGAGACCGATGGCCGCATCGAGTTCGGCAAGGACTACAAGGCCAAGCGTCGGGTGATCGTGAAGAACGACGAGACAAGCGAGGAGACTGACTACCTGATCCCGAAGGGCAAGCACGTGTCGGTGCAGGAAGGCGACTTCGTGCGCAGGGGTGATCCGCTGGTCGACGGGCCACGGGTGCCGCACGACATCCTGAAGGTGCTGGGCGTCGAGGCGCTGTCGGACTACCTAGTCAACGAGATCCAGGACGTCTACCGGCTGCAGGGCGTGAAGATCAACGACAAGCACATCGAGGTGATCGTCCGCCAGATGCTGCAGAAGGTCGAGATCCTGGAGCCGGGCGACACGACCTACCTGATCGGCGAGACGGTGGACCGCATCGAGTACGAGGGCGAGAACGCCAAGCGGTTGCAGGCGAACGAGCGTCCGGCGCACGCGATGCCGGTGCTGCAGGGCATCACCAAGGCCTCGCTGCAGACGCACTCGTTCATCTCGGCGGCGTCGTTCCAGGAGACCACGCGGGTGCTCACCGAGGCGGCGACGGCCGGCAAGGTGGACACGCTGAACGGGCTCAAGGAGAACGTCATCGTCGGGCGGCTGATCCCGGCAGGAACCGGCTCGGTGATGAACAAGCTGCGTGCCGTGGCCGCTGGCCGCGACAAGCAGCGGGTCATCGGGCGCGACGTGCCGGTGCCGGCGAAGGCGGCGGAGTAGGCGGCGACTGGCGGCCGTCACAGGCTGTCAGATGGACTGAAGGCCGGCTGGGGTTGACCTGGTCGGCCTATTTCCATGCTGTCGTGCGTCGGCGTGCTGCGCGATGTTACCCGGTAGGGGGCTGCGACTCAGCAGCCAGGTGGCTGCACGTCGTTTCGGGGAACCAGAACGGTGGGCCGACTAATACCAACGGCGTTAGGCTGTGACCTGTTCGGCCCAAGAGCGTGTGGCGAT
>CAXTOD010000196.1:0-5507 GCA_964245705.1 uncultured Acetobacteraceae bacterium | reverse complement strand
CTCCAGCTGTCTGCTCCGGAAGCGGGTCGGCCGGTCGCGCCGGGGGAAGGACGGGCAGGCAGGTGCGGATGCAGGCTGCCAGGCTCCACAGCTCCGCCCGCTGCAGCGACGCGGACAGGTCGCGCGGTGCCGCGAACAGGAACTTCAGCCCGCCATGGGTCGCGGCCGCTTCCGCCGCCATCTCGAGCTCGTGCAGCAGGTCGGGCGACAGGCGGTCCGCCTGCGCCACCACCAGCAACAGGTCGGTTTCCGGAGACGGGCGGGCCGCGTGGGCCTGGCCCACCTCCTGGCGCAGCATCGCGGGCGTGGCGCCGGATGCGGCGAAGCCGACCGGCATCACCGACCGGTCAGACAGGCGGTCCAGGATCAGGCGGATCGCGTGGCTGGTCTGCGCCGCCGGCCCGACCAGCAGGACGCCCGGCTCGTCGCCCTGGAGCAGCTCGGCCGCGTCGGCGGCGCTGGCCGTCCGGACGTCGTCCGGTCGGATGGAAGACAAGGTTGCGATCGGATCGCTCCTGCGTCGACACGCGTGTCACAAAACGACACGCGGACACAAAAGTAGACGATCCGGCCCTGCCATGGCCATCTTTATCGGCGGCGGCGCGTCAGGTCGCGCCGGCCCGTGCGGTCACTGCATAGGAATGGACAGGCTCATGCCGCCGCCCGGCTTGGCCCGGTTGACATGGTCGCCGTCGAGGGTCGAGCCGGCCGAGAAGCCGTCGCCGGAAAAGTGCCTGGCCGGTGCATAGAAGCTCGGCTGCAGGCTGGCCTGCTGCTGGGCTGCCAGCGCGTCCGGGCTCGGGCCGGGCGCGTCGAGGTCCTGGTCCGGCAGCGGTGCCGGACGCAGCACCTCCGCGTGCGCCTCCTTGACCAGGACGTCGGCGGACGCGAAGCCGATCGGGATCGCCGGCATCGTCCTGGTCCCGCTGCCCGACAGGCTTGCGGTATCCACCGTCTGCATCCGGCCGGTCCCAAGGCTGGCGAGGCGCTGCGGCACGCCGGAACCGTCGGCGGCGGTGCTGTCGGCACGAGCCGCAGCCGGGCCGAGCAGAACGGTGGTCAGGAACGCGGACAACATCCACTTGTGCCTCAACGCGGCCTCCTGGACATGGGGTGCTGGGGGTGTGGCGGGACCTGCTGGCCGGACGGGACGCCGGGCGCGGCCGGCGTCGCCTCGGAACGGGAAAGGGGGGCACCATCGCCGCGCAGGTCGTCGGGCGGGTTGCCGGCGGGCGCCAGCAGCGGGGCGTCGCCGATCAGGTGCCAGGCGTCGAGCGCCCAGCGCACGGTCGGGAACGCGATCTCGGACCAGGGGATGGAGGCCCAGTCGAACAGCCCGACCTCGAGACTTTCGGTTCCGGCGGCGAACACCGGACGCGCCGGGTCGTCGAAGCGGGCGCGGTAGATGATCTGGACCTGGTCGATCCGGCTTATGCTGTAGAGCGCCAGGACGCCGTCCAGCGCGATGACGGCGCCGGACTCCTCGCGGGTTTCCCGGATCGCACCCTCGGCGGTGGTCTCGCCGAGCTCCAGGTAGCCGGCAGGCAGCGTCCAGAAGCCGCGCTGCGGCTCGATGGCCCGCCGGCACAGCAGCACGCGGTCGTCGTGCACCACCACGGCGCCCACGACCACCTTCGGGTTCTCGTAGAACACGTGCCCGCAGTCGAGGCAGGACAGTCGTTCCCGTTCCTCGCCGTCGGGTTGGATGCGGGCAAAGCGCGACATGACGCGACCGTGATCGAGACCGTCTCTTGTTTCAACCGGAATCTCACCCGGGTAACCGATTGAAGCACGACGTGATGGCGGCAGCCGGACATCAGGCCTGGATGTCGAGCAGGCTGCCGCGCCGCGGCGTGCCGCTCATTGCCGGGAGCGGCGGGGTGGACACCGGTGCCGCAGAAGCGCTTGCGAAGGCGGCAGGCGAGGGAGACGCGCCGGCGGAGGCGGACGGCTTGGGCGCCGCCGTCGTGCCGGAAAACGCGCCGAAGGAGGTGCTGGCGATCATGACGGGCCGAGCATGGCTGCGTCATGATGAACCGGAAGTTAACGAGGGTCAGCCCGGCAGCACGATCCCGCGCAGGGACTGCAGCGCCTGGATCCCGGGCAGGGTCTTGCCTTCCAGCCATTCCAGGAAGGCGCCGCCTGCGGTCGACACGTAGGAGAAGTCGCCGGCCACTCCGGCGTGACGGAGGGCGGACACGGTGTCGCCGCCGCCGGCGACGGAGCGCAGGGTGCCGGACTTGGTCAGGGCGGCGACGGCGCGGGCCAGGGTGCTGGTGCCGACGTCGAAGGGGGCGATCTCGAACGCGCCGAGCGGGCCGTTCCAGACCAGGGTGCGCAGGCGCGCCACCTCGTCCGCCAGGCGTGCCACGGTGAGCGGCCCGGCGTCGAGGATCATGCTGTCCGGCGGCACGGCGTCGATCGGCACCGTTTCGCTGGGGGCGCCGGCCTTGAACTCGCGCGCGACCACGGCGTCGGTCGGCAGCAGGATGCGGCAGCCGCGCGCGTCCGCCTGTGCCGCGATGGCGCGTGCGGTGTCGTGCATGTCGGCTTCCTGCAGCGACCGGCCGACCGCCACGCCCTGGGCGGCGAGAAAGGTGTTGGCCATCGCGCCGCCGATGATCAGCACGTCCACCCGGCCGACGATGTTGCCGAGCAGGTCGAGCTTGGTGGAGATCTTCGCACCCCCCACCACGGCGCCGACCGGGCGCTCGGGGTTCTCCAGCGCCAGGGTCAGCGCCTGCAGCTCGGCCTGCATCAGCCGCCCGGCATGGGCGGGCAGGTGCTGCGCCACGCCCTCGGTGGAGGCATGCGCGCGGTGGGCGGCCGAGAACGCGTCGTTGACGTAGATGTCGGCGAGTGCTGCGAGCGCGCTGGACAGCTCCGGGTCGTTGGCTTCCTCGCCCGCGTGGTAGCGGGTGTTCTCCAGCACCAGCACCTCGCCGTTGCGCAGCGCTGCGACCGCAGCCTCGGCGTCCGGGCCGATGCAGTCCGGCGCCCAGGACACCGGATGGCCGAGCACGGTGGCGAGCGCCTCGCGCACCGGAGCGAGCGACATTTCCAGCACTCGGCGGCCCTTGGGACGGTCGAAATGGCTGACCACGATCACCCGGGCACCCTTGTCGGCCAGCTCGCGAATGGTGGGGGTCAGGCGCTCGATGCGGGTGAGGTCGGTGATCCGGCCTTCCCGCACCGGCACGTTGAGGTCGGCCCGCAGCAGCACGCGCCTGCCGGCGCAGTCGAGGTCGTCGATGGTCCGGAACGAGGCGGAAGCTGCCACGGTCAAAGGGCTCCGAACACGGCGGCGGTGTCGGCCATGCGGTTGGAGAAGCCCCACTCGTTGTCGTACCAGCCGCACACGCGAACCAGCTTGCCGCCGTCGATCAGCGCGGTCTGGGTGCTGTCGAACGAGCACGACGCGGGCTGGTGGTTGAAGTCGGTGCTGACGCAGGGGTCGGACGAGTACACCACGATGTTCTTCAGCGCGCCGGCGGCGGCGTCCTTGAACAGGGCGTTCACCTCGTCCACCGAGCCGGGTGCCGTGCGCGGCACGAAGTCGAGCGAAACCAGCGACACGTTGGGGGTCGGCACGCGGATCGCGGTGCCGTCGAGCTTGCCCTTGAGCTGGGGCAGCACCAGGCCCACCGCGCGGGCGGCGCCGGTGGAGGTCGGGATCATGTTCAGCGCGGCGGCGCGGGCGCGGTGCGGGTCCTTGTGCAGGGTGTCCACGGTGCGCTGATCGCCGGTGTAGGAATGGATGGTGACCATGTAGCCGCGCTCGATGCCGAACGCGCGGTCGAGCACCATGGCCATCGGTGCCAGGCAGTTGGTGGTGCAGGACGCGTTGGAGATCACCGTCATCCCGGACGTGATGGTGTCGTGGTTGACGCCGAACACGATCGTCGCGTCCACGCCGTCGGCGGGAGCGGAGACCAGCACCTTGCGGGCGCCGGCGGTGATCAGCTGCGACGCGGCCTCCTTCTTGGTGAACAGGCCGGTGCACTCCATCGCCACGTCGATGCCTTGGTAAGGCACCTTGGACGGGTCGCGCTCGGCCGACACGGTGATCGGCGCGTAGGAGCGGCCGTTGGCCTCGATGGCGATGGTGTTGCCGTCCACCGCGATCGTGCCGGGGAAGCGGCCGTGCACGCTGTCGTAGCGCAGCAGGTGGGCGTTGTCGGACACGGAGCCGAGATCGTTGATGGCGACCACCTCCACGTCGGTGCGTCCGCTTTCGATGATGCCGCGCAGGACCAGACGGCCGATCCGTCCGAAGCCGTTGATGGCGAGCTTGACTGCCATGGGACTGCTGTTCCTTCTCAAACCAAACCTGTGTCGGGACGACCCGGCTCCAGTCGCCGGCGCACGCGCGCCGCCACCTGCTCCGGGGTGATGCCGGTCCGGTGGGACGACGGGCCGGCGGACCCGGTGGCGCCGAAGCCGTCCATGCCTATGAAGACGCCGTCGGCACCCAGCCAGCGCTCCCAGCCGAAGCCGGACGCCGCCTCGATGCCGATCCGCAGCACCTCGCCCAGGGTGTCGGCACGATAGGCTGCCGGCTGCGCCGCGAACAGTTCCCAGCACGGCAGCGACACCACCGCAACAGAAATTCCCGCCTCCCGCAGCACTGCGCGGGCCTCGAGCGCCACCGCCAGCTCCGGGCCGGTGGCGATCAGCGTCGCCAGGCGCGGCCCGTCCGACGCGGCGCGCAGGTAGCCGCCGCGGGCGCAGCCTTGTTGCCGCCGCCCTGCCCCGGCCTCCTCGGGCGCCCTGGCGGCCACGGCGTCGGACGCGGCCGAGGACACCGCAATCAGGCTCGGGCCGTCGTCGCGACGCAGCGCCAGCTCCCAGCAGGCGACCATCTCGGCGTGGTCGGCCGGGCGGAACAGCGCCACCTCGGGCATCGCGCGCAGGCTGGCCAGCTGTTCCACAGGCTGCCAGCCGGCGCCGTCGGCACCTGGCTGCAGCCCGTCGTCGCCGAGCAGGTAGATCACCGGCTGGCCCATCAGCGCCGCCAGGCGCAGCGCCGGCCGCATCCGGTCGATCGACACCACCGAGGCGCCCAGCACCGGGCGCGCGCCGCCATGGAGGGACATCCCGTTTGTCAGCGCCGCCATGCCGTGCTCCTGCACCCCGCAGGCGAGGTGGCGGACCGTCCGTCCCGCGACGGCCTGGCCATCGGCGGACGGCAGGAACGCGGCGAAGCGGATGCCGGCGCGGGAATGCAGCGTCACCATCTCCGGCAGCAGCCGGCACAGCAGCGCCAGGCCGGTCCGGGCGGTGCCGAGCGTCCCGGTGACACGGGAGGGCAGGGTGCCGGACCCGTCCTGGTCCGCATGCCGGGTCCAGCCCTGGGTCCAGCCGTGGCGCCAGTTTGGAGGCAGGCGGCCGGCTACGGTGCGCGTGAACTCGTCGTGCAGCCGGTGGCGGGCCAGGCGGCGCAGCCAGGCGCGACGCGTGCCCGTCCCGCGCTGCCCGCAGGTAACCCAGCCGGCCTCCGCGTCCGG
>CAXTOD010000195.1:0-5513 GCA_964245705.1 uncultured Acetobacteraceae bacterium | reverse complement strand
GCGCGGATCGTGCTGCGCGCCTGGCCGGCGCAGGCCGGGACGGGCCCGTCATCCGGCGGCGTGGTGCTGTCGGTGTCCGACGACGGCCCCGGGATCGCGCCGCGGCACCTGCCGCGCCTGACCGAGCGCTTCTACCGCGCCGACGACGGCCCGGCCGCCAGGACCGGCAGCGGCCTGGGCCTGGCCATCGTGAAGCACATCGTCGGCCGCCACGGCGGACGGCTGTCCATCGAGAGCGCGCCGGGGCAGGGCACCTGCGTCAGCGTCTGGCTGCCGGCGCGGCCGCACGGCGCCTGACGCGGCCTCGCGACCGTGTCGAAAGCGACACGGTCTGGAGGAAACGCGACAATTCCTATTCCACGCCATCCACGCGTATTCACGTGGTGGGACACCGCCGATATGGTCGCCCTGCTACAACGGATCTGGGTCGATGCGCCAAGGTTTCCATGTCAGGGCGGCCCTGCTCGCGGCTACGACGTTCTGCAGCCCGCTCGTCCTGTCCGGCCACGCGTTCGCCGACGCCACCGACTCCCAGATCAGCGCCATCGAGAAGCAGATCAGGGCGCTGCAGGGCCAGCTCAACCACATGAAGCGCGACCTGTCCGCACGCTCGGCCGAGGTCAAGGCCGCACGTTCGGAGGCCGCGGAAGCGAGCCGGCAGGCGCGCGAGGCGGAGGAACGGTCCGGCCCGATCCGCTACGACGGCAACGGCCATCCCCTGCCGCCGCCGCCGCTCGCAGCCCCTCCCGGCTACGCCAACTACACCAGCTATCCCGGCACCCAGGCGCCATTCGCCAACATCAACGGCAACCCGGGCTACCAGCCGAGCGGCGGGCACCTCAAGCAGGGGCAGTTCGCGGTCGGCGCCGTGCGCGTCACGCTCGGCGGCTTCATCGAGGCGGCCGGCATCTTCCGGACCCGCAACGAGGACGCCGACATCTCGTCGAGCTTCAACACCGGCATCCCGTTCGCGCAGAGCGCCAACTACCACCAGGACGAGTTCCGCGGCTCCGCGCGTCAGAGCCGCATCTCGCTGCTGGCGGAAGCGTCGCCGAATCCGGTGACCCAGCTGTCGGCCTACTACGAGACCGACTTCAACAGCGCCGGCGTCACCTCCAACTCGGTGGAAACCAACAGCTACACGCTGCGCCTGCGCCAGCTCTACGCTACCTACGCCCGCTCCGACCTCGACTTCTACGTCCTCGGCGGCCAGGTGTACTCGCTGGCGACGATGAACAAGTTCGGCATCGTGCCGCACCAGGAAGACACGCCGCTGCAGATCGACGCGCAGTTCGTGACCGGCTTCGTCTGGAAGCGCGACGTGGCCTTGCGCGTGGTCAAGGGCTTCGACAACGACAAGTACGACATCGGCGTGTCGGTCGAGAGCCCGCAGAGCACCTACTCGATCGGCGGCAACGGGTCCGGCCTGCCCTCCACCGACACCGTCAACACCACCAACGCCGGCCTGAGCGGCAACGGCAGCACCCTCAACAGCCTCGCCACCTATTCCACCGAGTATGCGCCCGACGTGGTCGCCAAGGCCACCGCCGACCCGGGCTGGGGCCACTACGAGCTGTTCGGCATCGCCCGCTTCCTGCACGACCGGGTCAGCAGCGTCGGCAGCGGCACCGGCAACACGGTGCTGGCCGGCGGCGTCGGCGGCGGCGTGATCCTGCCGGTGATCAAGGGCAAGCTCGACGTCCAGGCCTCCGGCCTGGTCGGCCAGGGCATCGGCACCTACGGCTCGGGCCAGTTCTCTGACGCCACCCTGGCGCGCGACGGATCGCCCCAGCCGCTGCCCGAGGTGATCGCGCTGGTCGGGCTGGTGGCGCGCCCGGTGAAGCCGATCGACCTGTACGCCTATGTCGGCACCGAACAGATCACCCACCGCGAGGACTTCAGCATCGGCAAGAAGGGCTACGGCTACGGCAGCCCGCTTTATTCCAACGCCGGCTGCAACATCGAGCTGAGCACGCTGCCCTGCACCGCCAACACGTCCGGCATCGTCGAGGGCACGCTCGGCGGCTGGTGGCGCTTCCTCAAGGGCGACTACGGCACCATGCAGACCGGCGTGCAGTACGCCTATGTCCGGCGCACCGCGTTCAGCGGCATCGGCGGCTCGCCGAGCACCGACAACAACATCATCATGTTCTCCTTCCGCTACCTGCCGTTCCAGTAGCGGTCCTGCGCGGCGGCTCCTGCCGACGCGCCGTCGCGGATCGTGTCGCAGGAGCAACATCCAGCGGCTCGTTTCCGCGGTTCGATCACAACCGCGTCGTCATGAAACGGTCATCATAGCTTCGCCGGCCCGACACTCATTGCCGGAACGGTTTTGGCTATCTGTTCCGCGCCGCGTGGCAGGTTGTTCCTGCCGGGCACGGGACCGGAACCTGATGACGAGACGCTTCTTCCCCAAGGCCGGCCTGCTGGCCGCGACCGCGCTGTGCGGCGCCGGCGCCGTTGCCGATCCGGCGCACGCCGACTCGACCACGGCTCAGATCGGCTCGATCGAGAAGCAGATCAGGGCGCTGGAAGGCCAGCTCAACCACATGAAGCACGACCTGTCGGCACGCTCGGCCGAGATCAAGGCTGCCCGACAGGAGGCAGCGACCGCGAGCCGCCAGGCGCGCGAGGCGGAGGAACGAGTCGGCCCGGTCCGCTACGACGCCAGCGGCCGTCCGATGGCGCCGCCGCCGCTGTCCGCTCCGCCCGGCTCCCTCTATGCCGGCTCGCCGTATCAGAACGTCGCCGGCGCCCCGGCCTACGCCCCGAGCGGCCCCAGGCTCAAGCAGGGCCAGTTCGCGGTCGGCGCCGTGCGCGTCACGCTCGGCGGCTTCATCGAGGCGGCCGGCATCTTCCGGACCCGCAACGAGGACGCCGACATCTCGTCGAGCTTCAACACCGGCATCCCGTTCGCGCAGAGCGCCAACTACCACCAGGACGAGTTCCGCGGCTCCGCGCGTCAGAGCCGCATCTCGCTGCTGGCGGAAGCGTCGCCGAATCCGGTGACCCAGCTGTCGGCCTACTACGAGACCGACTTCAACAGCGCCGGCGTCACCTCCAACTCGGTGGAGTCCAACAGCTACACGCTGCGCACCCGTCAGCTCTACGCCACCTACGCCCGCAGCGACGACGACTTCTACGTGCTGGGCGGGCAAAGCTGGAGCCTGCTGACGATGTTCCGCCAGGGCATCACGCCGCGCACCGAGGACAGCCCGGGCGTGATCGATGCGCAATACGTGCCGGGCTTCGTGTGGAGCCGCAACGTCGGCCTGCGCGTGGTCAAGGGCTTCGACCACGACAAGTACGACATCGGCGTGTCGGTCGAGAGTCCGCAGAGCACCTACGCCCAGACCGCGACCTCCCTGCCCGGCGTCACCATCAACACCACCAACGCCGGCCTGAGCGGCAACGGCGCCACGCTGAACAGCCTCGCCACCTACTCGACCGAGTACGCGCCCGACGTGATCGCCAAGGCGACCGCCGACCCGGGCTGGGGCCATTACGAGGTGTTCGGCGTCGCCCGCTTCCTCCATGACCGCGTCAGCGTGGTCGGCAGCGGCTCCGACCACACCGTGCTGGCCGGCGGCGGCGGTGCCGGCATGACCCTGCCGCTGATCCCCCACCGGCTGGAGTTCCGCATCTCCGCGCTGGCCGGCGAGGGCATCGGCCGCTACGGCTCGGCCCAGCTCAACGACGCCACCATCGCCCGCAACGGCGCGCCGCAGCCGCTGCCCGAGGTGCTGGCGCTGACCGGCCTGCTGTTCCACGCCACTCCAAAGCTCGACCTGTACGACTATGTCGGCACCGAGCAGGTCCTGCACCGCGAGTCCTACAGCGTCGGCAAGACCAACTACGGCTACGGCAACCCGCGCTATTCCAACGTCGGCTGCGACGTCGAGCTGAGCACCGCCACCTGCACCGGCAACACACGCGGCGTCGTCCAGGAAACCGCAGGACTCTGGTGGAAGTTCTTCCACGGCGACTACGGCACCATGCAGGCCGGCGCGCAATACTCCTGGACCACCCGCACCGCCTTCCGCGGCGTGGGCGGCACCCCGCATGCCGACGAGAACATCGCCATGTTCTCCTTCCGCTACTTCCCGTTCCAGTAGCGCCGGATCCCGGAACGGGGCGCCGGCTGGCGCCCCGCTTCCGCGTCAGGCCGGGACCACGTCCGGGCCGTTCCGCGGGAACCGGCCGATCACCGACGGGTCGACCCTCAGGTGCTGCGCCACCATGAGCGGCGGCGCGCGCGTCAGCCATTGCGACAGCGACACCTCGGAGAACCGGTCCGCCTTGAATATCTCCAGGAACTGCAGCTCTGTGCTGCCTGTGTTCTGGATGTAGTGGCCGAGGCTCTTCTTGACGTAGCCGACGTCGCCGGCGCGGAGGTCCGCCGTCTGCGCCTTCGGCCCGGTGTTGAACATCGTCATGCGCGCCTCGCCCTTGATGTAGTACTGCCACTCGTCCGCGTTCGGGTGCCAGTGCAGCTCGCGCAGGCCTCCCTGCTCCACCGTCACCAGCGCAGCCGCGATCGTCTTGGAGATCGGGAAGTTGCTGCTGTCGACGATCCGGACTTGGCCGCCCTTCGTCGCCTTGTTCGGCGTCATCGCCGCCATGCGGAAGATCACCGGCTCGGCGCCCGGAACCGCGCCCACCGCCTTGCGGTCGTCGGCGAGCGGTCCCGGCTCGGCACCCTCGAAGATCCAAAGGTTCGACAACGGAATGTTCTTGAAGGTGTCGGCCGGCACGTCGAAGTTCAGCGCCAGCACCTCCGGCGGCGCTGGAGCGCGCGGTCGGCCGCTGCCTGCTGTCCCGCAACACCCGGCTGGTGCAGCTGACCGCAGACGGCGCCACGACGGTCGGCCTCGCCCGCGACATCATCGCCGCCCACGACCGGGCGCTGGCCTAGTTCGACCCGCTGGTGCTGCGCGGCGCGCTGCGCTTCGGCGTGTCCGAGGACCTCGTCCTGTCGCGCCTGCCGGAGATCCTGCGCGCCTTCCGCAACGCCCATCCCCTGGTCGAGCTGGAGTTGGTGGTGGGCCTCGGCAGCCAGCTGCACGAGAAGCTGGAAGCCGGCAGGCTCGACCTCCTGTTCGCCAGGCGCAGGCCCGGCGACACCAGCGGCGCCACCGTCTGGCAGGAACAGCTGGTCTGGCTGGCCGGCCCCGGACGCGGGTCGATCCGGGGCAGTCGGTGCCGCTGGTGCTGTTTCCCGGCGCCAGCATCACCCGCAAGGCGGCGACCGACGCCCTGGACCGGCACGGGCGCGCCTGGCACGTCGCCTTCAGCAGCGACAGCCTGGGCGCGCTGCTGGCCGTGGTCCGGGCCGGGTTTGGCATCTCGGCGCAGTCCCAGGCGCTGGCCGGCAGCGTCCTCGGCGCCCTGCCGGATGCCGCCGGACTGCCGGGGCTGCCGGGGGTCGACGTGGTGGTGCTCGGCCGCGGCCGCCGGCTGCAGGGCCCGGTCGCCGCCCTGGCCGAGGCGATCCGCGGCGATCCCGGCCTGCC
>CAXTOD010000194.1:0-5523 GCA_964245705.1 uncultured Acetobacteraceae bacterium | reverse complement strand
ATGCGTCTTGCCGACCATGCCGACCGTCGTTTCCGCCTGGCTGGGCGCGAGGTGCTGGGCCAGGTCCGGCACTTCATGGGCTCGTTCGACCAGCTGCCCGGCGACGGGCGCGGCGGCCCGGTGGTCAGCTTCGGCAACTACGACTACCTGGGCCTGGCCGGCGACCCGCGTGTGCGCCAGGCGGCGGCCGACGCGGCGCTGCACCAGGGGGTGGGGGTGTCGGCGTCGCGCATGATCGGCGGCGAGCGCGACTTCCACTCGGCCTTCGAGCGCGACCTCGCCTGCTTCGTCGGCCACGAGGCCGCCTTGTGCCTGGTCAGCGGCTACCTGACCAACATGACGGTGGTCGGCCACCTGCTCGGCTCGCGCGACCTGCTGCTGATCGACGAGCTGTCGCACAACAGCATCGTGTCCGGCGCCACCGGCTCGCGCGCCCGCACGGTCGTCTTCCGGCACAACGACCTCGACCACCTGGAGCAGATCCTGCGCATCGAGCGCGGCGGCCACGCGCGCTGCCTGATCGTGGTGGAGGGGCTGTACAGCATGGACGGCGACGTGCCGGACCTGCCGCGGCTGCTGGCGATGAAGGGGGCGCACGACTGCTGGCTGATGGTGGACGAGGCGCACTCGATCGGCGTGCTGGGTGCGACCGGCCGGGGGCTGTCGGAGCACTGGGGCACCGACCCGCGCGCGGTCGACCTGGTCATCGGCACCCTGAGCAAGGCGTTCGTCAGCTGCGGCGGCTTCATCGCGGCGGAAGCGCGGGTGCTGGAATGGCTGCACTTCACCCTGCCCGGCTTCGTGTTCAGCGTCGGCATGGCGCCGCCGGTGGCCGCCGCCGCGGGAGCGGCGCTGCGCATCCTGGACGGCGAGCCGTGGCGGATCGCGCGGCTGCACGCGGTCTCGCAGCACTTCGTGGCCGAGGCGGACCGGCTGGGGCTCGACACCGGGCCCTCGATCGGCCACGGGGTGGTGCCGGTGTTCTTCCGCGACAACGCCGAGACGGTGGCCTGCGCCGAGGCGATGCTCGGGCGCGGCTTCTACTGCCCGCCGATCGTGCAGGTCGGCGTGCCGCGCGACCAGCCGAGGCTGCGCTTCTTCCTGTCGGTGCAGCACCGCGAACAGGACGTCACCGAGGCGCTGGAAATCGTGGCGAGGACCTGCGTCGCCGGATCACGCGATCGCGCGCTGGCGTCCTGAGAAGGCTAGTAGCGCAGTCTCACCGTGACGTGGTTGTCGCCTGGATGCACCGTGAACCGTACGGAGGCGAACGACGGAGGCCCCATGAAGATCGCGGCGTTGTTGGAAAAGCCGTAGCCTTCCAGCGGAAGGCCGATCAACGAGCGGTCGAAATGGTGGTTGTTGTTCTCGTCGTGATACACCGCGAGTGCGTAGACGCCCGGAGTCGAGACCGCGAAGCAGGCATCCGCGGTGGTTCCGGCGAGGGTCGTCCGGGTGATCGCGATGGATCCGTTGTGGGCCAGGAAGGACGCCGGGCGGGAGCCGTACAGGGTGAAGGTGATGTTGCCGGCCACGCGACGCGCTCCCGTCACCGTCGCCAGGATCCTTTGCGCCGCCTGCCCGTCGTTCGACGTGCACGGCCTTGCGGTCTCGCCGACAGGCTGTGCCGCCGCCGGGATCGCAGGCCACATCGCGACCAGCAGCATCGGCAGGAGATGAGCTGGCCGCCGTCGGGGACCCGTGACGCCGATCCGGCCGCTTGACCGGTCCCTTCCGTTCATCCGGCTGGTAGCATCCGTTCTCACGCGCCGCGTCCACGCAGCTGCCCGTCATCCGCTCTGCTGCGGTCGTGCATGTCGATAGCCTGAAGCTGTTCCGGGGCCATGTCCTGCTTCCGTTGTCCATGACGGTCTGCTTCTCCTGCCTGCACCATCCGGTCGTGCAGGCCTGCTGCAGGCCGCGTCCTGCTGAATAGTTCGGCGACGGGGATCATGATACAGGTGCAGGGCTCTTGGCGTGGCGGCCTTGCGGGCTCACCCCGGATCCTGGCAGGGAGAACATCATGTATACCCGATGGCGGAAGTACGGACGGAGCTTCGACCTGGGACGGATGACCCTGCGGGACCTGGTCGTCGCCTACAGCAGCCACCCTGCCGTCCACCTCTACTGCATCGGGGCCGTTCTGGCCGGGATCGTCGCGGCGCGGGAAAGCGCGTCCGTCTGGCCTCCGCTCTGCGCCGTGGCTGCCACGGTCGCCGCCTATCCGCTGGCCTGGTATGCGATCCACCGCTTCGTCCTGCACAGCCGCTTTCTTTACCGGTCGAAGCTGACCGCGGCGCTGTGGAAGCGGATCCACTTCGACCACCACCAGGATCCGTACCGCATGGACGTCCTGTTCGGCTCGCCCGTCACCACGCTTCCCACCCTGCTCGCCATCCTGATCCCGCTCGGGTGGCTGGTCGGCGCCGGGGCCGGCGGAGCCGCGGCCGCGACCTGCGCCGGCCTGCTGATCACCTGCGCCTACGAGTTCTGCCACTGCATCCAGCACCTCAACTTCAAGCCGCGGCACCGGCTGCTGCAGCGCATGAAGGAGCTGCACCTCGCGCACCATTTCCACGACGAGGTCGGCAACTACGGCATAAGCTCGTTCGTCGTGGACCGGCTGTTCGGAACCTACTACGCCTCGGCACGGCTGCGGAGGCGGTCGCCGCACGTGTTCAACCTCGGCTACGACGTGTCCGAGGCGATGCGTTTCCCCTGGGTCGCCCGCCTGTCCGGCGGCCCGCCGCGCGACCGGCCGCCGCCGCGCGGCGAGCACGGCTGACCATCATCGCGATGCGGCACAGGCGCGACCGCCTGGCATGATTTCATCCCATGCGGGCCCCGGGTGCCTGCCGTTCCCGCAGGGCCCAGGCCCGTGCGCGTTGGCCGGCCGCGACGGGAAGGGCGGACCGGCGGCGTCGGCATGAGCGTCGTCGCCCGCTCGTGGTTCGCCGTTGCGGTCTGCGTGCTTCTGGTCCTGCCGTTCCTGGTGGTCACGATCCCGCCGCTCACGGACGTGCCGGGACACATGGGAAGTGCCGCCGCCGCCGCCTACGCATCCGACCGGGCCTTCGCACCCTTCATGGGGTTCAACTGGCACCTGGTCCCGAACCTCGGCACCGACCTGGTCGTGGCCGTGGCCCGGAGGGCGCTCGGAATCACCGGGGCCTACCGGCTGGCCGCGGCGGTGATCCCGCCGCTGCTCGGGGTGGGCATCCTCATGGTGGCCCGCGCGCTCAACCCGCGCGGTGCCGCGGCGATCGGCTGGGCGCTGGTGTTCGTGTACTGCTACCCGTTCAACTACGGCTTCCTGAACTACATGCTGGGCGTGGCGCTGGCGCTGATCGGCTTCGCCTCCTGGATGATGCTGGACCGGCACCCCGCCTCGCGCGAGCTCGCGACCTGGGTGGCGCTGCCGCTGCTGTTCCTGTGCCACGTCGTCGCCGGCTGCCTGTTCGTGCTGTTCGTGGGCTCCCGCGAGCTGCTTGGGCTGCGGCACCGGGACCAGCTCGGGAGCTTCCTGCGCCGCACGAGGCCGCTGGCCGTGTCGGCCCTGATCCTCCTGCTGTGGCGGCTCGGCGCGCAGTCTTTCCTGGGCCGCAACCACACCGGGGTCCACATCAAGCTCAACGCGCTGGTCATGCTGCTGCGGGACCAGGACCGGCTGCTGGACCAGGGCTCGCTGGTGGCGGCGGTGGCGGTGTTCGCGCTGGGCTGGCGGAAGGGGGCCAGGCCGCACCGGGCGGTGGCGCCCGCCCTGCTTGCCCTGATCGTGCTGTTCGTCGTGACGCCGTCCTCGCTGAGCGGGTCGAGCTTCGCCGACGAGCGCCTGCTGCCGCTGATCCCGATCCTGGCCTTCGCGACCCAGGACTGGAGCCGCGCGCCGCCGCGGATGGCCCGCCTCGTGCTCGTGTCGGGGCTGCTGCTGTTCGTGGGGCGGCTCGGCCTCACCTTCGCGAGCTTCGTCGCATACGATCGGCGCTACGCAACCGAGCTCGCCGCCCTGCGCCACGTTCCGGAACACAGCCGGGTGCTGGTGCTCAACGGCGTCTACTGCAGCGCGCGCGACCATTGGCGGACCGACCGGCTGGGACATCTCGGCGACCTGGCGATCGTGTACCGGCGGAGCTGGACCAACTCGGAATGGGATGTCGACGGCGCCCACCTGCTCCAGATCCGCTACCGGCCGTCGACGGCGTTCTTCGACGACCCGTCCCAGTACGTGTGGGAAAGCGCGTGCCGGGACGTCAGGGAAGGACGGCGCGACATGCATGACGTCCTGCCGACGATCCCCTATGGCGGGATCGACTACCTGTGGCTGATCGATGCGGCCCTGCCGGCCGGCTACAACGATTCCCGGCTCGTCCTGCGCTGGAAGGACGACATCAGCGCGCTTTATGCCGTCACCCCGGTGCCGCGGCCGGGCCCGGGCTAGCGCGGTGCCGCAGCGGGACAGGGTCATGGCGGTGCCGCGCCCGGGGCCGCTCGGCGTGGTGCTGCTGGTCGGCGTGATCCTGCTCGGCCTGCTGCTGGCGGGGCCGCTGCTGACGATCCCGCTGCGCATCCCGATCAACTACGACGAGGGGTGGAACGCCGCCTTCGACGCGCGTGCGGTCCTGCCCGGGCTGGGCCCGCTTTATCCGGGGCCGGACAGCCTCGTCTTCAACAACTATCCGCCGCTCGGCTTCCTCCTCGTCGGGGGCCTGGGACGGTTCGTGTTCGGCGACATGATCGTGGCCGGGCGGACAGTGGCGCTGGCGGCCCTGCTTGCCGTGGGCGGACTGACCGGCCTGTGTGTCCGGCAGCTGGGCGGCCCGAGGGGCGGCGCGACGGCCGCGGCGCTGCTGCTGCTGCTGATCGCCTGCAGCTTCTATCGCAGCTACGTGGCGATGGACGACCCGCAATGGCTGGCGCAGGCGCTGATGCTGGGCGGCCTGGCGGTGCTGCTGCGCAGGGACCTCGCTGGCCGGCTTCGGCGCGGCCGTCTGCCCTGGCCGCAGGTCCTGGGAGGCGCGCTGCTGATGGTGGCCGGCGGGTTCGTCAAGCACAGCCTGGTGGCGCTGCCGGCAGCCACCACGCTGTGGCTGGTCTGGCTGGACCGCCGCGCCGCCCTGGCATGGGCGGCGGCAGTCGGGGCTGGGCTGGCGCTGGGACTGCTGGTCACCTGGGCGTCGTTCGGCGGTGCGGCGTTCGTTGACGTCCTGGACCATCGTCGCGTCTTTCGCCTGCACCTGCTGATCCATGCGGCGGGCGGCGTGGCACCGCTGCTGCCGATGCTGGCGGTGGTGGCCGCGCGGCGCTCCCCGAGCCGGGACGCTGGCGTGCTGGTCGCCTTGTTCGTCGGCATCGCCCTGCTCGCCGGCGTCGCGCAACGGTGCGGGCAGGGCGTGAACTACAACGCCCATTTCGAGGCCCTGGTGGCCCTGTGCCTGGGCTTCGGGCTGTCCATCGCGCCGAAGCGCGGGCCGGCGCGGCGGCGGCCCGGCTTCGGGCCGGCAGCCTGGTGCGTCTTCGCCGCCC
>CAXTOD010000193.1:0-5531 GCA_964245705.1 uncultured Acetobacteraceae bacterium | reverse complement strand
GCCCGATCCGGCGACGCCCGGGCGCTTCGCGCTCGACGCCGGGCCGCTTGCGGCGCAGGCACCCGGCCTGCGCCCGGTCGGGCCGGACGACGTGGCGCTGGTGCTGCACACGTCCGGCACCACCGCGCGGCCGAAGATCGTGCCGCTGAGCCAGGCGAACCTTGCCGCCTCGGCGCAGGCCATCGCCCGCAGCCTCCGCCTGACCCCGGACGACCTGTGCCTCAACGTCATGCCGCTGTTCCACATCCACGGGCTGGTCGCGGCGGTGCTGGCGAGCCTGTCGGCCGGCGGTGCGGTCGCCTGCACCGGCGGCCTGGACGGGTTCCGCTTCTTCGGCTGGCTGGAACGGTGCCGGCCGAGCTGGTTCACCGCCGTGCCGACCGCCCACCAGACTATCCTGGAGATCGCGCCGCGCTACCGGGCGACCATCGCGGCCAGCCGGCTGCGGCTGATCCGCTCCTCCTCCGCCGCCCTGCCGGCGCCGGTGATGACGGCGCTGGAGGCCATGTTCGGGGTGCCGGTGATCGAGGCGTACGGCATGACCGAGGCCAGCCACCAGATGGCCAGCAACCCCCTGCCGCCGGCGCCGCGCCATCCGGGCTCGGTCGGCATCGCCGCCGGGCCGGAGATTGCGGTCATGGACGAGGCGGGCACCCTGCTGGACGCCGGCCGGATCGGCGAGGTGGTGATCCGTGGGCCAGGGGTGATGAGGGCCTACGAGAACAACCCGGAGGCCAACGCGCGTGCCTTTTCCGGCGGCTGGTTCCGCACCGGCGACCAGGGGGTGCTGGACGGGGCCGGCATCCTGCGCCTGACCGGGCGGCTGAAGGAGATCGTCAACCGCGGCGGCGAGAAGGTGTCGCCGCTGGAGCTGGAGGCCGTGCTGCTGCTGCATCCGGAGGTGCGGGAAGCGGTCGCGTTCGCCCTGCCGAGCCGCCTCTACGGCGAGGAACCGGCGGCGGCCGTGGTGCTGCTGCAGGGCGCGTCGGCCACGCCGGACACCCTGCGCGCCTTCATGGCTGGACAGCTGGCGGCGTTCAAGCTGCCGGCCCGCATCGTCGTGCTGGACGCGCTGCCGAAGGGAGCCACCGGCAAGCTGCAGCGGATCGGGATGGCGGAGCGGCTCGGCCTGGCGGAAGGGCTGGCCGCGTGATGACCGACGGGCAGCTGGTCGACGCCCTGACCGCGGTGCTGCGCGAGCAGCTGCGCCAGCCCGGGCTCCAGTTCGACCCGGCGGCGCGGCTCGGGGCGGTGCCGGGCTACGATTCCGTGGTGGCGATCCAGCTCGTGCTCGGGCTGGAGCGGGCGTTCGACCTCATGCTGGACGAGGACGAGATCGAGAGGATGAACACGATGGACGACGTGCGCGCCATCCTGCGTGCCAGGGTGCCGGTCGACGCCTGACATGCCGATGCCCGACATGCCGATGCCCGACATGCCGATGCCCGACATGCCGATGCACGACATGCCGACCAGGGATCGGGACCACCACGACGGGACCGACACCGTCCGGGATGCCGCCGCGCACCCGCCGCCGAGCCCTGCGCCCGGCCCTGCGCCCCATCCGACGCCGCCATTCCGGTTCGTCTCGCTCGGCTCCGACTGCCAGCCGGCGCGGCAGATCAACCGGGTCCAGCCCTCCAACATGTCCGGCGTGTTCGACTGGGTCACCACCCAGATCCAGCACATCGGCCGCCTGATCGAGAACGACTTTGCCGGCTTCATGGAGCCGGAGAACATGTTCCCGGTGTTCCACGACCAGATCTTCGTCGGCCTGGTCGACACGCTGTACCGGGTCGGCTTCAACCACGACTTCACCCGGCTCCACGAGACGGACGTTCTGGCCGTCCGGGACATCTACCGGATGCGGATCCGCTGGTTCCGCAACCTGTTCGACCCGCGCCGCCCGCCGCCGTACTTCATCCGGCGCCAGCACCCGCGCGACGGCGCCGACGACGAGCCGCTGGCGATCGCCCTGTTCGAGCAGCTTCGGGCGAAGCGGAGCGACATCCGCTTCCTTTACCTCCATGCCGATCCGAGCCGGCGCGAGTTCACGACCGACGGCTACCGCAGCACCTTCCTCAGGCAGCGGGACCCGTTCGAGTGGCTCGGCGACGACGACGCTTGGAACACGATCCTGGGCGGGTTTGCGGTCAAACCGTTCGTCGGCGACCGGATGGCGTTTCCGCTTCCCGACTACGTCCCGCAGGCCAGGCGGCCGAGGTTCCGCTGAACCGGCTCATCCCGTCGGGTCCAGTGCGGCCGCCACCTTCTCCTTGTCCCGCTGCGGCAGCAGCTTCATGGTCAGGATGAAGGCGGACAGGCACAGGCAGATCACGTTCTGCACGATGATCGCCCACTGCCCCAGCAGGATGCCGTAGGCCAGCCAGGTGACGAAGCCGGCCACGGTGATCAGGTACATCCTGAGCGAGATGCCGTCGGTGCTGCGCGACCGGATGATGGCCCAGGCCTGCGGCACGTAGCTCACCATCGACAGGGTGGCAGCGAACAGGCTGACGACGGTGACGGCGTTGAGGTGCATGGTTCGGCTCCGGGGCCTGGCACGACCGGAACGCGGTGCGGCCCTTCAGGATTTCGCCAGCGCCTGCCGCAGCCACTCCGCCGTGTCGGCCAGCCCCGCGTCCCATCCCACCGCCGGCGACCAGCCGGTCCGCTGCCGCAGCCGGAGGCTGTCGAGGACGTTGATCGGAACGTCCGCGCTGCGTCCCGGCATGGCGAGGATCCGGGCCGGGCGCCCCGCGACCCGCGCGGCGTCGGCGATCACCGAGCGCACGCTGCGGCCGATGCCGCTGCCGACGTTGAACAGCCGCGGACCGCCATCCTCCTCGAACGCGACCGCCAGCATCGCCGTCACCACGTCGTCGATGTGCACGTAGTCGCGAACCACCGTGCCGTCGCCCCAGACCGGGACCGGCGCGTCTGTCAGCAGCCGGTGCAGCACGGAGGCCACCAGCCCCTGCTCGCGCAGCGGATGCTGGTGCGGGCCGTAGGCGTTGGCGATCCGCAGCACCCGGTACTCCAGCCCGTACAGGTGGTGGTACAGCGCCAGGTACTTCTCCACTGCCAGCTTGCCGATGCCGTACGCCGAGATCGGGTCGGTGGGCGCGGTTTCCGGGATCGGTGCGCCGCCTGCCGGGCCATACACGGTGCCCCCGGAGGAGGCGAACACGATCCGGCGCACCCGCTGGCGGCGGCACGCGTCGAGCAGCCGGATCCGCGGCGGCATGCCGTCGGCGACGATCTGCGCCGGGTTCTCGTTGGAGCTGTTCGGCAGCCCGGCGCCGATCAGGTCGAACAGGTGGCTGTGCCCGGCCACCAGCGCGTCCGGGTCGGGAAGGCGCTCGACGTCGCCGCACCGCCAGCCGAGGCCCTCGATCCCGGCCAGCGCCGCAGGCGCCGCCGCCCGTCCGAACCCGGTGACCCGCAGGCCGCGCGCGCCGAGCGCCAGGCACAAATTGGTGCCGATGAAGCCCCCGGCTCCCAGCACCAGGCAGCGCGCGGAGCCGGCTGCCGCCGCGGTCAGGGCCGCTTCCGGGTGGCGCGCATGCGCAGCCTGAGCCAGGGGTGGCGCGCCTCGACGAACCCCACCATCCGCCGCTTGTTCTCGTCCTGCTCTGTGATCGCGTTCACCATCGAGCCCGGATGCACCCGGTAGAACGCCAGCTCCTCGGCCACCGGGATCCCGAACTGGCCGAGCTCGACCAGCCGGCACCACAGGCTGAAATCCTCCCAGCCCATCGCGTCGCGACGCACGTAGTAGCCGCCCGCCGCCGCCCAGGCCCACTTGGCCACCGTCGCCATGGCGTCGATGTAGTTGCCGGACGCCAGGTGCGCCGGGTCGAACGGCGCCTCGCCCATCACCGTGTCGCTGCCGCCGAACTGGCGGATCCGCGGATAGGCGAAGGCGGCGAGCGGCTCGGCGTCGAGGGCGGCCAGCATCCGCGCGCAGGCCTCCGGCGCCAGCCGGTTGTCGGAGTCGAGCACGGTGATCCAGGGCGTTTCCGCCTGGTCGAACACCACGTTGCGCGCCCCGCCGAGCCCGGCATTGGCGACCGTCTGCAGGATGCGCAGCCGGTTGAAGCGCAGCCGGTTCCGCTCCGCCCAGTCCAGCAGCAGCGCCACCGAGCCGTCGCGCGATCCGTCGTCGACTACCACCAGGTCGAGCGGCTCCACCGTCTGCGCCAGCACCGACTCCAGCGCCTCCCCCAGGTGCGCCTCGTAGTTGTAGGAGGTCATGCCGACGGTGACGCGCGCCTCGCCAAGCGCGTCGTGGGCGAACAGCACCCGGCTGTCTGGAACCTCCGGCAGGCCGGCGCTGCGGTAGGCATCACGGTTGATCGCCAGCGCATTGGCGCGCGCGCCGTCCGCACCGCCGTCGAGGCCGCGCAGCAGCAGCGCCCACAGCTCCGACTGCCGCCTCGGCCCGAACTGCCACAGGCTGTCGTGGTAGGCCGCCCGGGCCACCCGCGCGCGCAGCGCCGGGTCGTCCACCAGGCGCAGCAGCACCTGCTCCCAGGATGCCGCGTCCTGCGGCAGGAAACCGGTGATCCCGTCCTGCACCGCGCGCCGGAACGGGCCGGTGGGAGTGGCGACCAGGCACACCCCGGCCAGCGCCGACTCGAAGTACTTCAGCTCGCTCTTGGCCTCGCAGAACGGGTTGCCCTGTTCCAGCGGGCACAGCGACACGTCGAACCGCGCCATCTCCTCCGGCAGCCCGGCGAGCGGCACGGTGTCGCGCCACTCGATCCGCGCGGCGAAGGGCAGCAGCTCGGGGAACTCCTCGACCAGCAGCAGCCCTTCGCCGCTGCGCGCGTCGCGGAACAGCACCAGCACTGTGTCCGGCCGCTGTCCCAGCACCCGGGC
The DNA here is from genome assembly GCA_964245705.1 of uncultured Acetobacteraceae bacterium. GTDB lineage: Bacteria > Pseudomonadota > Alphaproteobacteria > Acetobacterales > Acetobacteraceae > Lichenicola. The sequence continues at coordinate 647 of CAXTOD010000193.1, read as the reverse complement.
GACCGCCCCGGCAACCGTAGCGAAGTCCTTCTGGTGGGTCCGCGTGCCGCCGGCATAGCCGATCCGCACCAGGCCGTCCGACGGCCGCTCCCCGCGCAGGCGCAGGGCGTAGCGCGATGCCCGCTCGGTCGCCGCGTCGAAGCCGTTCGGGATCACGTGCACGATCGGGTGCAGCAGCCCGGCACCCCGCGCCAGCTCAACGGTGGTGGTGGTGCACAGGTCGCAGCCGCTCATGGTCCGCTGCACCGCCTGGAAGTAGGAGCGGCCTTCCGCCTCCGACACGAAGGTGGTGCGCAGCCCGTCGATGATCTCCGCCACCGCCAGCGACGGCTGCACGATCAGGTCGTCCACGTCGAACGCGACCCGGGTGCGGGCGGCATGCGCCAGCTCCAGCATGGTGCCGACATGTCCGCTCCAGGCCGCGCGCCACAGCACCACCAGGTCGGCGGCGCCGAGGTTGTCCGGATCGACGTCGAAGATGTCCACCACCTCCGTGTCGTAGCCGGCGGCGGCGCAGGCGGCGGCGGCGCGGCGTGTGCGGTAGATCGCTCCGGGGGTTCCCGGCTCGCCGGCGACGAACAGGATGCGCCGCACCGGGCGCCACCCGGTCGGGGCGGCCGGACCCGACTGCTCTTCCGGCCCGGGCC
>CAXTOD010000192.1:0-5532 GCA_964245705.1 uncultured Acetobacteraceae bacterium | reverse complement strand
GGTGCACAAGGAGCTGTCCTGGCTCTACGCCGAGGCCGGCGCCCGCATCGTCGCCTGCATCGGCGGCATGGACGTGCGCCGCGAGGCGCGCGCCCTGGAAGGCGGCTGCCACGTCGTGGTCGGCACCCCGGGCCGCCTGTGCGACCACCTGTCCCGCGGCCGGCTCGACACCGGCGCGATCCGCGTCGTGGTGCTCGACGAGGCCGACGAGATGCTCGACCTCGGCTTCAAGGACGAGCTCGACCAGATCCTCGACACCCTGCCGCCGGCGCGCCGCACCCTGCTGTTCTCCGCCACCATCGCCCGCGAGATCGCGTCGCTGGCCCGCAAGTACCAGCGCGACGCCCAGCGCATCGACACCCAGTCCGGCACCCGCCAGCACGCCGACATCGAGTACCGCGCCGTGCTGGCCGCCCCGCACGAGGCCGAGCACGCGGTGGTCAACGTTTTGCGCTGGTTCGAAAGCCCGACCGCGATGGTGTTCTGCTCCACGCGCGAGATGGTGCGGCACATGCACGGCTCCCTGCTGGAGCGCGGCTTCTCCTCCGTGGCGCTGTCCGGCGAGCTCAGCCAGGCCGAGCGCACCCGCGCCCTGGACGCGCTCCGCTCCGGCGGGGCCCGCGTCTGCGTCGCCACCGACGTCGCCGCGCGCGGCATCGACCTGCCCGACCTCGGCCTGGTGATCCACGCCGCCCTGCCCACAGACAGCGCCACCCTGCTGCACCGGTCCGGCCGCACCGGACGCGCCGGGCGCAAGGGCACCTGCGTGCTCGTCGTGCCGCAGATCCGCCGACGCAAGGCGGAGCAGCTGCTGTCCGGCGCCCGGGTGCAGGCGCACTGGAGCGGTGCTCCCACCGCCGACGAGATACGCGCCCGCGACGGCGAGCGCCTGCTGGCCGACCCGATCCTCGTCGAGGAGCCGACCCCGGAGGACCAGGCGCTGGCGCAGTCGCTGCTCGCCGGCCGCACCCCCGACGACATCGCCGCCGCCCTGGTGCGGCTGTACCGCGCCCGCCTGCCCGACCCGGAGGAGGTCCGCACGGTGCAGCCCGGCCCGGAGCGGCGCGGCCTTCATGACGAGCGGCGCACCTATGAGGAGCGCCCCGAGCGCACGCCGCGCGCGCCGCGACCCGCGGATGACCGCGCGGGTGGCCCAGGCGTCTGGTTCGGCATGCCGATCGGCCGGCAGGACAAGGCCGACCCGAAATGGCTGGTGCCGCTGATCTGCCGCCTGGGTGCGGTGACCAAGCGCGACATCGGCCTGATCCGCATCCTGGACGCGGAAACGCGCTTCGAGATCAGCCCCGCCATGGCGGCGCGCTTCGCGGAGGCGGGGTCTGCGGCCGACGACGACGAGCTGCGGATCGTGCCGGCCGAGGCGCCAGCGCCCGGGCAGGGCTCGCGCATCCACGCCCATCCCGCGTCGCCCTCCAACGGGCCGCCGCCGATGCGCCGCGCCGCCGGCGGCGCCCCGGCGTCGGACCGCAGGCGCACCGCGCCGACGCTGCACTCCTCGCGCAAGCGCGCGTCCTGAGCGCGCGCGGCCGGACGCTTCAGCGGTCGGGAACCGAAAGGAGGAACCGCTCCACCGTCTGGCAGACGACCCAGTCCGGCTTCTCCGCCGCGACGTAGTCCGCGTCCATCCGCGGGTCCCAGACGAAGTGGAACTCCCTGAAGATCCGCGCGAACCACCAGCTCAGCCCGCCCGCATCGCCGCCGCGCTCGAAATAAGAATTGCCGAAGGCGATCACCTTCATCGGGATGAGGGCGTTCGCGTTCTTCCACACGAAGCGGGTGCCGATATGGCCGCTCGGCGGCGTGTACGCTTCCGTCAGCTCCAGCCCGGCCGAGAAGCCGTCGCAGAACGAGTCCGCCGGCAGCCGGATCGTCTCGAACAGCGGCACGCCGAAGAACCGTTCGGCCAGGTCCCCGCTCGAGACGACCTGCTTCCACGCGTCCGGCTGGACGGGTGCTGCTGGCAGGCCCATCGCGTCCAGCATCGCCCGCAGGGTCCGGACGATGCCGTCATAGGACAGGTGCGAATCCGTCCGCAGGAAAGTCCGGCATCGCGCCTCGAGATCGAGGGCGTCCAGCACCGACCGGCCGGACACGTAGGCCTGCGCCAGAAGCGGCGCGCGCAGGACCGCGGACTCGATCCGCTGGAGAAGCGGCGATGTCGCCGGGACGGTCCAGGGGAGCAGCTCGGCCAGGACGCCGAGCTTTTCCGGGACGACGAGCTGGAGATACCGGGTCCCGAGCGCCTGGCACAGGGCGTTGCGCCCGGAGATCCGCTCCAGCCATCCGTCCGCGGCCTCAACGAGGGTCGGATAGTCCGGATCGGTCAGGTACTGGCTGAGAACCGAGTTGCTGCCGCCGACCAGGAACAGGAAGCCCCGCCGTCCGACCACCGCGGTGCCGTCCAGCGACAGGTGGCCGAGCGGCACCTCGACCGGCGACGAACGGCCGGCATCGGGAACCGCTGCCGCCGGCTGGAGCCCGTCCAGCATCCGGGACAGCTCGTCCCGCTTGCGTCGGTTGGCCACGTGCCGCTCGCCCAGGCGCACCGCCCGGTCCGCCGTCTCGTCCTTCAGCGCGCGCACGAGCCGGTCGAGGTCCGTTTCCTCCAGCAGGGACAGCTTGGTCTGGACGAGATCCTCGATCGCCTGTTCCCGGACGCGTTCGAGCAGCCCGACGACCATGGACGTGCCGACGCCCGGAGCCGAGGCGACCAGCTTCACCCGTCCCGAGATCAGGTCGAACAGGTCGAGACCTCCGGGCGTCTCGATCCAGTAGCCGAACATGCCGCCGAAATCGTCGCGGTGCCGGTCCGGCCGGCCCTTCGTGATAATCGCGCCGTCGACGACCAGGGCGAGATCGGCGACCACCCCGGGATCCTCGCAGCGGACCCAGCCGCCCAGGTAGCCGGACGCCGAGGCGAACTCGATGCAGCCGTCGATCCGCACGATCTTCTCCTACCGGTTGAAGGACGTACTGGTTAGGGACAGGAAGTTAAGCGCGGGCTAAAGGACAAGGATGACAGCCGCCGCGCCCGGTCGTCCAGTTGGAAGAGCTGCCTGTTGACAGTCCGGCCGGAGATGTGTCGCCTTGGACCATGCAAAGCGGCGGCAGATCCCGTAACGATCATCGAATGCGTTGCCAAGGCGGATCGTCGCCGGCAGCGCCGTGTTCGATCCCCGCGTGCAAACCACGAACGCGACGGGTGTCGCCGCCGCTCGCAGCACGTGAGGATATCGTAACGACCTTAACAACGGCCGGCTCGGTGTTCCCGATCCGGACATGAGGCCGCCGACAACGGGCCCGATGGTGATCGGCCGCGTCCTGTCCCTCGTCCTTGCCGCGCTGCTGTCGGGTCCGGCGCTGGCGGCGTCGCCGCCCGAGCCGCTCCTGCCGACGCCGCGCCCGCCGCCGAACGGCGTGGTCCCGCCGCTCCAGCTCAACCAGGCGATCGCCAAGGCCAAGGCCGGCCGAACGGTGCAGGTCTGCATCGCCGGCGACAGCACGTCGAGCACCGCCACGATCGGCACCCCGAACGGCGTGCACCTCACCGACGGCCTGTGGTACGCGCTGATGCGCGCGTTCGCCGACCAGAATCCCGGCGTGCGCTTCGCGTTCCAGAATTTCGCCATCCCCGGCACCACCATGGGACAGTTCACCAACGCGAGCGCCCACGACCGCGCCGTCGCCGCCGGCGCCACCTGGTATGCCGACGGTGCGCGCAAATGGTACCAGTACTTCGGCCTGCACACGCCCTGCGACGTCGCCATCCTGAACTGGGGGGTCAACGACGGGTGGAACGTCGGTCCGGACCTAGTGAAGGTGACGATCGCCGCCACGCAGGCGAACGGCACGCCCGGCGTGATCTGGATGACGGGCGGCGTCGCCAACCCGGCGATCGACCGCAGTCCCGCCGACCAGGACGGCTTCATCGCGGTGCCCTCGCTCCTGCGCGCCATGGCGGCGCTGGGCTCGGCCGGCTTCACCACGGTGCCCGCCGGCTACCCGGCCACGATCGGCCTGATCGACGTCGGCCGGTTCTTCCAGATGGCCGTCCTCGGCCGGGATTACGGCGACCAGACGGCGGTGGACGTGACCGCCTCCCTCCCGTCCCGGACGGCGACCATCACGCCCTCCGCCGGCTACGCGCTGCCCGAAACCGACGGCGATTTCGACCTGCTGGCGACCTTTCCGGGCGCGCTCGCCGTGCCGAAGGGGATCTTCTTCACGATCGGCTCGTTCGACGGCAGCCGCTACAACGACCCGGTCGTCTACGTGACGCCGGACGGGCGCGGCGGCGCCTACGTCAACTATTCGGCTGGCAGCACCGTCAGGTTCGGCCCGGTCCGTGTTCCGGCCGCCGGCCGGGACCTCGCGGTCGAGATCGCGGTCAAGCAGGACTTCCTGACGGTGGTGGTGAACGGCAGCGCGGTGCAGAGAACCGTCATCAAGCCGACCGCGCCGTTCACCCCGCGCATCACCGTCGACGACGGCAACCCGGGCCAGGCCGTCGTCGTCACCCGGTTCGTCAAGGGCGTGGCGCGGCGCTGCGCCCCGATCCTGGACGCGCAGCAGGCCTACGGCCCGGGCGCCACCGGCGGGAACGGCATCAACCATCCGGCCTCGGACGGCTGGAACGCTATCTGGGGCGCCGTGATCGCGCAGTCCGATCTCGGCCTGCTGCGCTACGCGTCGTCACGCTACGCCCTCGGCGGCCTCCAGGCCGCCGGACGCGGCCGCGCCACCGCCTATCCGGTCTATGCCGACGTCGACACCTTCACCACCGTTGCAAACGGCGCCGGCGCGGCGCTGCCCGACTATCCCGTCGGCGCGCCGGTCACGCTGTTCAACGATGGCGCCAACCCCCTGGCGGTCTGGCCGAACAGCGACGCCGACCGGATCGGCAGCCTGCCGGCCGGTGCGGCGGCCACCCTGGCTCCCGGCGCGATGGCGGAGTTCGTGCGCGATCGGGTGCTGCACTGGTTCCAGGCCAGGTAGATCCGCGTCAGGCCCTCGGCAGCACCGGACGGACCGGCGCGTCGGGGTTCTGCGCGCGGTGGCGCAGCAGGTGGTCGGCCAGCACGCAGGCCAGCATCGCCTCCCCCACCGGCACCGCGCGTATGCCGACGCATGGGTCGTGCCGCCCGCGCGTGGTGACCACGGTATCGGCGCCGCCCCGCGTCACCGACGGCAGGCCGGTCAGGATCGAGCTGGTCGGCTTCACCGTGAAGCGCGCCACCACCGGCTGCCCGGTCGAGATCCCGCCCAGGATGCCGCCGGCATGGTTGCTGCCGAACCCCACCTCGCCGTCCCGCATCACCATCGGGTCGGCGTTCTCCTCGCCCTTTTTGTTTTATGCTACCTCGACCTCGGAGATCTACACCGCCTTAACCGCGTTGATGCTCATCAGCGCCGCCGCAATCTCCCCGTCGAGCTTGGCATAGATCGGCGCGCCCCAGCCGGCCGGCACGCCCTCGGCCACGAGTTCCACGACGGCGCCGACCGAAGAGCCCGCCT
>CAXTOD010000191.1:0-5619 GCA_964245705.1 uncultured Acetobacteraceae bacterium | reverse complement strand
GCGCTGCCGCGCGCCCGCCAAAGGCCGCGCGACCGCGCCGGCAGGGCCTGCCAGGCGCGATGCAGCGGGTGCAGACCGGGAGAAGGGTTCGGCATCGGGTTGCGCCGATCCTGGCGGCGCGCACGGTGTCGGGCAAGGGCACGCGCCGTTCCCTGCCCGCGGGGAGCGTCCGGCGGCCATTGCCGCGGCACCGGCCGCGTATAGAGTGGGATCCATGCGAAGCCCGGAGCGCCTGTCCACCGTCGAGATCCTGGGGAAGCTGGTCGCGTTCGACACGACCAGCCGCAACACCAACCTGCCGCTGATCGACTGGATCCGCGACTACCTCGACGGGTTCGGCGTCGCGAGCCGCCTGAGCTTCGATGCGACCGGGAGCAAGGCCAACCTTCATGCCCTGCTCGGCCCGGACCGCGGGGGCGGGCTCGCCCTGTCCGGCCATGTCGACACCGTTCCGGTGGACGGGCAGAGCTGGAGCACGGACCCATTCGCGCTGCACCTGTCGGATGGCCGTGCCACCGCACGCGGGGCGGCGGACATGAAAGGGTTCGTGGCGTCGGTTCTGGCCGCGGTGCCGGACCTGCTGGCGCTCGAGCTGCGCCGGCCGGTGCATCTGTTCATCAGCTACAACGAGGAGGTCGACTGCGACGGGGCGCGGGTGCTGATGCGCGACCTGCCGCCGGAGGCGCGGCCGGCGCTGTGCGTGGTGGGCGAGCCGTCGATGATGCGGCCGATCACCGCGCACAAGGGGCGGCTATCGGTGCGGGTTTCGGCGACCGGACGGCCGGGGCATTCCAGCCAGCCGGGGCTCGGCGTGAACGCCGTCCACGCGGTGGGCGAGGCGATCGGCTGGGTCGCGGCGGAGGCGCGGCGGCTGGAAGCGGAAGGACGGCGGGAAGACGGGTTCGATCCCCCGACCAGCACGATCCATGTGGGGCTGGTCGAAGGCGGCTCGATCCTCAACATCATCCCCGAGCGCGCCAGCTTCGAGATGGAATGGCGCACGGTGCCCGGCGACGACGCGGCGGCCGAGCTCGAACGGATGCGGGCGCACCTGCGCGACACCACCGAGCGCTGGATGAAGGCGGTCGATCCCGACGCCGGCTTCCGGTTCGAGGAGCTGGACCTGCTGCCGCAGCTGTCGCTGGATCCGGGCCACCCGCTGGTCGGGCTGGTCAAGCAGGCCAGCGGCGCCAACCGGGAGGGCAAGGTCAGCTACGGCACCGAGGCCGGCATCTTCCAGGACGCGGGGATCGCCAGCATCGTGTGCGGCCCGGGCGACATCGCCCAGGCGCACAAGCCGGACGAGTGGATCGCGCTGGACCAGCTGGACGCGTGCGACGGCTTCATCCGCCGGATCGCCCGGCACCTGACCCGCCCGTGAGCGCGCGGGCGTGAGCGTTCCGGCTGCGGACGAGCCGCCGTGCGCCGGCGGAACACGGCAGCCGGGCGGAGGCGCGGAGCCGCCTGCCGTCGCCCCGGAGCTTTCCGGCCTGCCCAACACCGTGCGGCTGCCGCGCTTCGAGGTGCACCTGCGGCCGCCGGACCTGTCCGCCTGGCGCGACGGCAACACGGGCCTGCGCGGGGTGATGCAGTTCGACTCCGGCCGTCCCGGGCCGCACGTCGCCATCACCGCGCTGATGCACGGCAACGAGATCGCCGGGGCCATCGTGCTGGACGAGCTGCTGCGCGGCGGCTTCAGGCCGCTGCGCGGCGTGCTGTCCGTGGGGTTCCTCAACCTCGCCGCCTTTGCCCGGTTCGATGCCGGCCAGCCGACCGCCTCGCGCTTCGTCGACGAGGACATGAACCGGGTCTGGGACGAGACCATCCTGGGCTCCAGCCGCAACTCGGTCGAGTTGTCGCGGGCGCGCGAGCTCAGGCCGCTGTTCGACGGGGTGGACGTGCTGGTCGACCTCCACTCGATGCTGTGGCCGTCCGAGCCATTGATCCTGAGCGGGCCGACCGAGAAGGGGCGCCGCTTCGCGCTGACCCTGGGCACGCCGGCGATGGTGGTGACCGATCATGGGCACAGCAGCGGCCTGCGCCTGATCGACTACCGGCCGTTCACCGATCCCGAAGACCGCCGCGTCGCCTGCCTGGTGGAGGCAGGCCCGCATTGGGAGCCGGAAACGGTGGACACGGCGCGGGTCGCGGTGCGGGCGGTGCTGCGGGAGATGGGGATGATGGAGTCCGTGCCGCTGCCGGGACCGTCACCGCGGCCGCGCTGCGCTGCGGTGACCAGCGTGGTCACCGCCAGCACCGGCAGCTTCTCTTTCACCCAGTCGTTCCGCGGCGGCGAGGTGATCCGCGACGGCGGCACGCTGATCGCCCGCGACGGCGGCATGGAGATACGCACCCCGCACGACGACTGCCTGCTGGTGATGCCGAGCCTGCGGCCCAGCCGCGGCCACACCGCGGTCAGGCTGGCGCGGCTGTCCGAATGCAACTGATCGCCGTGGCACGGCACGTGCAGGCCCCGGCTCATGGTCCCGTGGTCCGGACCCACCGGTGACGCGACCGCACCCTCCGGCAGGAGTTCCCCGTCCCATGTCCCAGTTCGCCGCGACGGTGCAGCCGCCTTCCCTGTGGCGGCGCAAGCCGATCGAGCAGTTCGCAGAGACCGGCGAGGGCGGCGCGTCGCTGAAGCGGGTGCTGGGGCCGTGGGCGCTGGTGGCGCTCGGCATCGGCTGCACCATCGGCGCCGGGCTGTTCTCGCTCACCGGCATTGCCGCCTCGGAGAACGCGGGGCCGGCGGTGGTGCTGTCATACCTGGTGGCGGCGGTCGGCTGCGGCTTCGCCGGGCTGTGCTACAGCGAGCTGTCCAGCATGATCCCGATCGCGGGCAGCGCCTACACTTACGCCTATGCGACGCTTGGCGAGTTCGTGGCCTGGATCATCGGCTGGGACCTCGTGCTGGAGTATGCGGTCGCGGCCGCCGCGGTGGCGGTGAGCTGGTCGCGCTATGCGGTGAAGCTGCTGGGCATCTTCGGAGTGTCGCTGCCGCCGCGGTTGTGCGCGTCGCCGTACGAGACGGTGCATCTGGCGAACGGCAGCAGCGCGGTGGGGCTGGTCAACCTGCCGGCGGTGTTCGTGATCGTGTGCGTGTCGCTGCTGCTGATGCGGGGTGTGTCTGAGTCGGCGCGTGTCAACAACGTGATCGTGGCGATCAAGATCGCGGTGATCCTGGCGGTGATCGGCTTCGGCATCCCGTTCATCCGGACCGCGAACTACGTGCCGTTCATCCCGCCCAACACCGGCAGCTTCGGCCAGTTCGGCATCTCGGGAGTGATGCGGGCGGCGGGCACCATCTTCTTCGCCTATGTCGGCTTCGACGCGGTGTCGACCTGCGCGCAGGAAGCGCGCAACCCCAGGCGAGACATGCCGATCGGCATCCTGGGAAGCCTGGCGATCTGCACCCTGGCCTATATCGCGTTCTCCTTCGTGCTGACGGGGATGCTGAACTACCACCGAATGCTGGGCGACCCGGCGCCGGTCGCCACCGCGATCGACCAGACGCCGTATGGCTGGCTCAAGCTGGCGGTGAACTTCGGCATCCTGTGCGGCTTCACCTCTGTGCTGCTGGTGCTGCTGCTGGGGCAGAGCCGGGTGTTCTTCGCCATGTCCACCGACGGGCTGCTGCCGCGGCTGTTCAGCCAGGTGCATCCGCGCTGGCAGACGCCGTGGCGCTCCAACCTGTTCTTCATGGTGCTGACCAGCCTGCTCAGCGCGTTCCTGCCGATCAGCCAGCTCGGCCACATGACCTCGATCGGCACCCTGCTCGCCTTCATCATCGTGTGCATCGGCGTGCTGATCCTGCGCAGGCGGGACCCGGGCCGCGAGCGGGGCTTCCGGGTGCCGTTCGGGCCGGTGGTGCCGGTGCTGGGCGTGCTGTCCTGCGGCGCCATCATGGCCTCGCTGGACGGGCTGACCTAGATCCGGCTGGTGATCTGGCTGCTGCTCGGGCTGGGGGTGTTCTTCGGCTACAGCCGGCGGCACAGCCGGCTCGGGCACGGGGTCTGAGCCTGCCCTTCCGGTCCGGCAGGGCGCGTCGTATGCAGCGGTTCCCGCTGCCATGGAGCTCCGGATGACGGTCGGCCAGTTCCCTTCCACGCGGCTGCGGCGCAACCGGCACGACGGCTTCACCCGCCGCCTGGTGGCGGAGAACGGCTTGTCCGTGGACGACCTGATCTGGCCGGTGTTCTTCACCGAGGGCAGCGGCACCGAAACCGAGGTGTCGTCGATGCCGGGGGTGAAGCGGGTGACGCTGGACCGGCTGGCGGCGCACGTCCTGCCGGCGGTGCGGCTCGGCATCCCGGCGGTGGCGCTGTTCCCGGTCACGCCGGTGGAGCGGCGGGACGCGGAGGGCACCGAGGCCGGCAACCCGGACAACCTGATGTGCCGCGCCGCGCGGCTGCTCAAGGGGGAATATCCGGAGCTGGGGCTGGTCGGCGACGTGGCGCTGGACCCTTATACCGACCACGGGCATGACGGGGTGATCCGGGACGGCTACGTCGCCAACGACGAAAGCGTGGCGGTGCTGGTGCGGCAGTCGGTGAACCAGGCCGAGGCGGGGATCGACATCCTGGCGCCGTCGGACATGATGGACGGGCGCATCGGCGCGATCCGGACGGCGCTGGACGCACAAGGGCTGATCCACGTGCGGCTGATGAGCTACGCGGCGAAGTATGCCAGCGCGTTCTACGGGCCGTTCCGCGACGCGCTCGGCTCCGGCGGGCTGCTGCGCGGCGACAAGAAGACGTACCAGATGGACCCGGCCAACAGCGACGAGGCGCTGCGCGAGGTCGAGCTCGACCTCCGGGAAGGCGCCGACATGGTGATGGTCAAGCCGGGCATGCCCTACCTGGACGTGATCCGGCGGGTGCGGGACCGGTTCGGGGTGCCGATCTTCGCCTACCAGGTGTCGGGGGAGTACGCGATGATCGCGGCCGCCGCGGCGAACGGGTGGATCGACCGCGAGCGGGCGATGGCCGAAAGCCTACTGGCGTTCAAGCGGGCCGGCGCCAACGGCATCCTGAGCTACTTCGCCGTGGACGCGGCCCGCCTGCTGCGCGGCTGATGCCCCGGCGTCGCCTGGCGGTGCGGGTGCTGCGCGGGGTCGCGGTCGCCGTCGGGACGTTGCTGCTGGTCGTCGTGCTGGGGGTCGGCGGCGCGCTGTGGGCGACGCTGCCGCCGCGGCACCAGACCCTGCGGCTGGCGGGGCTGCACCATCCGGTCTCGGTGACGATCGACGACAAGGGCGTGCCGCGGATCGTGGCCGCCGACCTGGCCGACGCGGCGACGGCGACCGGATACCTTCATGCGCGCGACCGCATGTTCCAGATGGAGCTGACCCGTCGCGTCGGCTCCGGCCGGGTGTCGGAGATCGCCGGGCGCGGCGGGCTGCCGATCGACCGCACCATGCGCACGCTCGGGCTGCGGCACCTGGCGGAGGCGGCGTATCCGGCGCTGCCGCCTGACACGCGGGCGCTGTTCGACGCGTATGCGCGGGGGGTGAACGCGGCGATCGCGGCGCGCGGCCGCTTCATCGCGCCGGAGTTCCTTCTCCTGGGGCGGCCGGAACCGTGGACGGCGGTGGACTCGCTGCTGTGGGGGCGGCTGATG
>CAXTOD010000190.1:0-5645 GCA_964245705.1 uncultured Acetobacteraceae bacterium | reverse complement strand
TTCAAGGGGGTCATCGACACGTTCGGCCACCGGGTCGGCGACGCGCTGCTGCAACGCGTGGCGGGCCGGCTGCGCGGCTGCATTCCGCCCGGCGCGGTGGCCTGCCGGCTGGGCGGCGACGAGTTCGCCGTGGTGCAGCCGGGGCCGGTGCCGGCCGCCCGGCTGTCGGTGCTGGCGAGGGCGCTCCTGGCGGCGGTCGCGGCTCCGGTGGAGATCGAGGGGCACGGCGTGCAGGTCGGCGTCAGCATCGGCATCGCGTCGTCGGCGCCGGGGATGGACGTCGACGCGCTGAGCCGGGCCGCCGACATCGCGCTGTACGACGCCAAGGCGCAGGGCCGCGGCCACCACCGGCACTTCCAGCCGAGGATGGAGGAGGAGTTCCAGCGCCGCCGCCTGCTGGAGGCAGACCTTCGGGAAGCGGTGTCGCGGCACGAGCTGGCGCTGGTGTACCAGCCGATCGTGCGCCTGACCGACGGGCGCATCGTCGGCGCCGAGGCGCTGGTGCGCTGGCACCATCCCCGGCACGGGCTGCTGCAGCCGGCGAGCTTCATCCCGCTGGCGGAGGAAAGCGGGCTGGTCGTCGGCATCGGCGACTGGGTGCTGCAGGCCGCCTGCGCGGACGCCGCGCGGTGGCGCGAGCCGCTCTGCCTGTCGGTCAACCTGTCCTCGGCGCAGTTCGCCAGCCTCGACCTGGTGGACACCGTGTCCGACGTGCTGGCGCGCACGAAGCTGCCGCCGCAGCGCCTGGCGCTGGAGGTGACGGAAACGGTGCTGCTGCAGGACAACCTGCGCACGCAGACGGTGCTGGGCGCGCTGCGCCGGCGCGGCATCTCGATCGCAATGGACGATTTCGGCACCGGCTACTCGTCGCTGAGCTACATACGCGACTTCGCGATCCAGAAGATCAAGATCGACCAGGCCTTCATCCGCACGATCGACACCCGGGCGTCGAGCGTCATCGTCAAGGCGATCCTGACCATCGGCGACGGGCTCGGGATCGGGGTCTGCGCCGAGGGCATCGAGACCGAGCCGCAGCTGGCGGCGCTGCGGCAACACGGCGTGCGGGAAGCGCAGGGGTTCCTGCTGCACCGGCCGATGTCGTCGGAACGGTTCGCGAGCCTGCTGGCGGCGACCGCATGAGGCCGGTCAGGGCTTGCGCCGCCTTGGCAGCAGCGCCGGCTCGAACACCATGGTGGCGACCAGGGTGCAGAACAGGCTGATCAGCAGCAGCCGGCCCATGGAGGCGGTGCCGGGGTGGTGCGAGGCGGCCAGCGAGCCGAACGCGGTGCCGGTGGTGAGTGCGGAGAACAGCACCGCGCGCGCGGTCGGCGAGGCGAGCGGGCCGGCGATGCCGGCGCGCCAGTTCATCACGAAGTAGATGTTGAACGACACGCCGACGCCCAGCAGCAGCGGCAGGGCGATGATGTTGGCGAAGTTCAGCGGCTCGGGGATCAGCACCACCAGGATCACGGTCAGCAGGGCGGACAGCATGAGCGGCGCCAGCACCAGCGCCACCAGGGACAGCCGGCGCAGCGCCACCAGCAGGATCAGCGCGATGGCGCCGAGCGCGCTGATCGCGGCGATGGCGAAGGCGTGCACGATGGTGTCGGCGCTGGCGACGATGGTGACCGCGGCGCCGCCGGCATCCGGCCACACCGAGCGCACCTGGCGCACAAAGGCGCGCAGCACCGCGTTGTCGTTCAGCGCGCCGCGCGGGTGCACCTCCATGTGCGCCTGCCCGTCCGGCAGCAGGTAGCCTTCGCGTATCTGCTCCGGGATGTCGGCTTCCACCGCCGGCCGGGTCACCGACAGCACGGTGCGGAGCTGGTCCAGCTCCATCGGCAGGAAGCGCACCAGGTCGGCGTTGGCGGCCACGAGCGCCGCGTCCGGGGCGGTGGACAGGGTGCGCAGCGCGTTCTCGATCCGCACCAGCGGGTCGGCGGGCGGCAGGGTCCGCACCACGGGCGCCAGGGCGGCCACGGTCTCCAGCGCCGCGGCGCGGATCGCCGGGGCGTCGGGCGGCGGCAGCGGCGACGGCACCACCAGGGTCGGCAGCAGGATCTGCGCGGCGTCCGCGACCAGGGCGAGCTTGTCCGGCTGTTGGTCGGGGACGAAGCTGTCGAGGGTGAGCACGTCGTGCACCAGCGGCAGGCGCTCCAGCCGGGGCACGAGGGCGCGGGCGGTGGCCATGTCCGGCACCAGCAGCTCGGCGCTGTACGGCGAGGTCACCGGGTCCTTCATCAGCAGCGACAGGGTGCGCAGGGACTCCGAGTGCGGATTCTTGGTGTGCAGCGGGTCGCCGTCGAAGCGCAGCAAGGGGATGCAGGCGATGCCCCCCAGCGCCAGCACGGTGAAGCCGGCCAGGATCGGCACGCGCTGGCGGCGGATCGCGGCGTCGAGCGGGCGGGCGCGGGTGAACCCCATCTCGCCCTGGAGCGGGCGGGGCCGGAACAGGGTGAGCAGCGCCGGCAGCACGGTCAGGGTGCAGGAAAAGGCGATCAGCATGCCGACGCCGGCGATCAGCCCGAGCTGGGCCACGCCGACAAAGGCGGTGGGGGTGAAGGCGAGGAAGCCGGCGGCGGTGGCCAGGGCCGCGATCAGGATCTGCACCCCGGTCTCGCGGCCGGTCATGGCAAGCGCCGCTTCCCGGCCGGGGCGGGTGCCGTCGGGCAGCACCTGGGCGCGGTACCGGACGGAGAACTGGATCGCGAAGTCGACGGCGATGCCGACGAACAGCACCGCGAAGGCGACCGAGATCAGGTTCAGGGTGCCGACCGCGAGGGCGGCGAAGCCGGTGGTGAGCAGCAGGCCCAGCACCAGGGTGAGCAGGATCGGCACGATCACCCGCCAGGTGCGCACCGCCAGGACCAGCCACAGCGAGACCAGCAGCAGGGAGCCGATCAGGCCCGCCACCATGCCCTGGGCGACGGTGGCGAACTCCTCGTCGTCCAGCGCCACCTGGCCGGTGAGAAAGACGTGGGCGCGGCCGGAGCGCACGAACTCCAGCCCGGCGATGGCGTGGCGCATCACCGCGGTGGCGGCCCCGCCGGGCTGGAACGAGCCGTAGTCGAGCCGGGGCTGGGTGACCACGAACTGGTAGTGGCCGCCGAGGTCGCTGAGCGAGCCGGACAGCAGGCGCTGCCACGACAAGGGGGTCGGGTGGCCGGAGGCGGCGGCCTGGAGGTTGGCGGCGAAGCTGTCGAGGGCGGTGCCGAAGGAGCGCAGGTTGGCCTGGCCGCGCTGCACTCCCTCGCCGATCAGGGACAGGGCGCCGAACAGGCCGCGCGCGGACGGGTCGGAGGCGAGCTGGCCCAGGAAGGGCTGGGCGTCGATGGTCTTCTCCAGCAGGTCGCCGAGCTGGTCCTGGTCCAGGAACAGCAGGCTGTTGCGCAGGAGGTAGGGCACCTGGTCGGGGGTGCGCACCAGCTTGTAGTGGCGCGTGTCGGCACGGAGCAGGGCGGCGAGCTGGGTCGCCGTGACCTGCGCCTCCTCGGGCACGTCGCCCTGCACCACCGCCACCAGCTGGTCCTCGCCGTGCGGGAAGTCGCGCTGGAACTCGGCCTGGCGCTTCTTCCAGGGCAGGTGGGAGGAGAACAGGCCGCCGGTGTCGGTGGTGACGCTCAGCCGGGCGCGGGTCGCGGCGACCGCGCCGGCCGCCAGCAGCAGCGCCAGCAGCAGCACCGCCGGCGCACGGCGCGAGCAGAAGGCGGCGAGGCGGCCGAGCGGTCCGGACAGCACGGCTCAGGCGGCCAGGCGGGGGATCGTGCGGGCCGGCAGGCGGAGCAGCCGCACCAGGATCACCACGGCCATGACGCCGGTGCCGGCCGCGGCGCCGAGCAGGATCGGCAGCAGCAGCCCGGCCCAGGCGGCGGGGCCCAGCAGGTAGAGCGCGTCGTCGGGATGGAAGCCCCAGCGGCCGGACATGATCCGCTCGCCCGGCACCCGCTTCTCGTAGCGCTCGGACATCCAGTTGCACGCGAACATGGCGCAGGCGGCGAACAGGCCGAGGGCGACCGACCAGCCGCCGAGGCGATGGCCGAGCAGGGTGGCGTCGGTCAGGCCGACGCCGATGGCGGCGAAGAACAGGCAGTTGATGCCGTTGTCGACCAGGTAGTCGTAGCGGTGGCCGCCGGGGCTCGTCATGTCGCCGATCCGCGCCAGCTCGCCGTCGGCGCGGTCCAGGAACGCGGACAGCACCCAGAGCAGGCCGCCCCAGAAGGCCAACGAACGGGCGAAGGTGGCAGGGTGCGGCTGGTACGGCATCAGCGCCAGGCAGGCACAGGCGAGGAGGCCGGTGAGCAGGCGCAGCGTGGTCAGGTGGTTGGGCCTGACCGCGGTGCCGAGCAGGGGCCGGACCGCCAGGCGGGCCAAAGCGTGGGTCCAGGTGTCGTTCAAGACGCGTCTCCGTAGTCGAGGGCGGCTTCCTGCACGGCTGCCCGCAGCGGGCCCCCTCCGGTGCCGGTCCGGCCGCGGGGCAGCGACGGCCAGGACCGGTCCAGCCATTGCCAGGCCGCGAGGGCCGGCAGGCCGAAGGCGATCTCGCGCAGCCGCTTGATCAGCGCCAGCGCGATCGACACCGCCGGCGGCAGGCCGAACAGGCTGCCCACCACGACGAAGCCGCCTTCCGACACGCCCAGCGCGCCCGGCACCACGAAGCCTGCCGCCTTCACCGCCTGGCCCAGGCTCTCGATCACCAGCCCGGGGCCGAGCCCACGGTCGTGGCCGAGGACGTGCAGCGCCAGGCACACCTCCACCGCGCCCAGCAGCCAGGACACCGACTGGTGGAACGCCGCCCGGGCGACGGAGCCGGGCTGCCTGTAGAGCGACAGCAGGGTGGCGTGCAGCCCCTGGATCTCGCCCATGCCCTGCCAGCCGAACCGCGCCGCGAGCTTCATCAGCCCGGTCTCCAGCAGGCGGGCGAGGCCGAGCCATTGCCCGCCCAGGAACAGCACGCCGATCAGCACCGCGGCGCCGAGCCCGCCCACCACCTCGTCGGTCACCTGGCTGCGCCCGAGCAGGTGCAGCAGCAGGAGCAGGCCGGTGATCGTGAACAGGATCTGGGTCAGCATCTCCATGGTCAGGTCGCACACCGTGCCGGCAGTGGCGCGCACCAGCGGCACGCCGCGCCGGCGCAGCAGACCCACCACCGCGAACTCGCCGCCCACCTGCGCCACCGGCAGCAGGTTGTTCACCCCTTCCCTCACCCAGCGCAGCAGCACGAAGTCGAGCACCGAGGGGCGCGGCGGCACGCTGCCGGCGATGGCGCGCCAGCCCAGCGCGGAGAACAGGATCTGGACCAGGTGGAAGCCCATCACCAGCACGATGCCCCAGCCGGCCTGTTCCAGCAGCGCCAGCACGTGGCCGAAGCCGAAGCGCGCCAGCAGCCAGATCGCGAGGCCGGCGCCGAGGGTGCCGCCGATCAGGGTGAGCAGCTTCATGAAGGGGATCCAGTCGGACGAGGAAGGGCCGTCGCCGCGGGAGCGGGCGGCGGGCCCTGGCGGCGCGGCCGGCATTGAGGCAGTGATGCCGTGTCGGCCCCCATGTAACGGACCTGTCCCGCCTTGAGAACCACGAACCAGACGCGCCCGCTCCTGCTGACCCCGGGGCCGCTGACCACGAGTGCCGCCACGCGGGCGGCGCTGGAC
>CAXTOD010000189.1:0-5646 GCA_964245705.1 uncultured Acetobacteraceae bacterium | reverse complement strand
CCTCCCACCGCTCGCCCAGCAGGGCGAACCGGTTGCGCAGCCTGGTCGCGGCGGCCGGATCGGCGTCCAGCTCGAACAGGACCCGCAGCGCCGGCGGCACCCCGCCCGGCGCCAGCACGCCGAGCCCGTGCCCGTGCAGGAACTCGAACCCCGGATGCCTCGCCCGCAGCCCGGCCCAGAAGCGCCACGTTCCGGTATCGTCGCCCCGGACGTTGGTGCCGTGCAGCAGCACCACCGCCTGCGGCGACAGCTTGGGCGCCCAACCGGCATGATCTTCGGCCAGGTCCTCGATCCGGTGGCGCCCGTCCATGTGCAGAAGATCGATGCTGCCGTCCTCGAAGCGGGACAGCGCGTCCTCGAACTGCATGCGGAGCAGGCGGGAAAACGCCCCGTAGCGGGCGTCGTGGAACGCCCGGAGCTCGGCGAACCCCGCCTCGCCAGGGGATCCGGCTTGCCCGTCGCCGGTCCAGCCGGCGACCGCGTAGCAGCGGGTGGGCAGGCCGGAAGACAGCACCGACTCGCAGAAGCCGGCGTAGGAAACCCCGGTCCGGGTGCCGAGTTCAACCAGCAGCGCCGGCCTGAGGGTGCGCACCAGCCAGGCGGCGAAGGGCAGGTGGCCGTACCAGGCGCTGTCGACCCCCCGTCGCACCGGCCGCCAGAACAGCGGGTCCAGCGACGGCGCCAGAAGGGCGGCGAGCCCGCCATCCGGCCCGTCTGATGGCGAGCTAGCCGCTAGGCCCGGAACAGGCGGCTCGACGGAACGGGACATCGGCAGATGGGTGGCGCAGCGTCCGGACGTCGTCAATGGTGGCACGATCGTAATGGTTGTAGAGGCGTGGCCCGTCTGGGCGTCAATAGCGGACGAGACTGGCGTTGTATCACCCTGTTACTCACTCCACGCCGCGTTTGACGCCGATCTGTCGTTAATTGTTCATCAAGTGGGTCCGGCAATGCTTAACTCAAGATTAAGTCATTACCCCTAAGGGATTTTTGGTTGCACCGCGGCATATCCAACGCTAGGTTGCAATTGCACGCGCTGGCCGATGCGGCATCCCGCCTGGGTTGTCGCCAGCTGACAGGGAGATGGAATCATGGCAGGTGGTATAGTCACAGTGACCGGATCGGGGGGTACCCACATCCCCGTGACCGTGAACGGAAGTCAGGCCTACTCGCTCGCACAGGTCTATGCGAACGCGGTGAACACCGCCGCCGCCAACGGCAACCTGACCGCCACCAATGGCACTGGCGACAGCTTCGGGCCGACCGGCTCGCCGTCGACCCCGGTCAACGAGTTCGTCGCGACCACGGGCGGCTTCTACACCTATCCGTCGGGGTATGAGTACTTCACCACCGACACCACGTCGAAGGTGTTCATCGACGCCAGCGCCGCGGCGGCCAGCACGACGCTGAACACGCTGGTCGGCACCGGCGGCGCGGTCTACCTGGCAGGCTCCGAGTCCGGCGTGTTCATTGCCGGCGGCGGCAACAACCTGTTCATCAATTCCGGCGCCGGCGTCTACTCCGTCGCGACCAGCGACGGCAACGACAGCATCTTCGCCGGCTCGGGCGCGACCAGTATCGCCGCCGGGACGGGCGACAACCTGATCTACCTGGGCGCCGGCGCGGACACCGTGTTTTCCTCCGGGACCGACCGCATCTTCGCCAGCACCGGCGCCGCCACCATCGACATCACCGGCAGCGGCAGCACCGTCTACGGCAGCTCCGGCACCTTGAGCGTCGACGACACCCAGGGCACCGGCACCAGCATCTCCGGCGGCACCGGCAGCGCGTCCATCAGCGGCGGCACCAACGGCTACTACAACCTGAGCGGTCCCTCCACCGTGTTCGCCGGCGTGGGCGACACCATCGCCGCGTCTGGCAACAGCACCGTCTACGGCGGCACGAACACGAACTTCACCGAGACCGGCACGGCGTCCCTGTTGTTCATCGGCTCCGCCGGCAGCTCGACCGTCAACTCCGGCGCTGGCACGGCAACGGTGTTCGGGTCGAACGGGTCCGACATCCACTACAGCGGCGCCGGCACCCTGGTCGCGGGCGCGGGCAACGAGACCCTCGACGGTTCTGGCAGCACGCAGGGCTTCGCCGGGTTCGTGACCAACACCGGCACCACGACGTCCGGCGCGGTCATCATCGGCGGCACCGGTGCCGACACCCTGGTTGCCGGCATGGGCGCGCAGACCCTCACCGGCGGCTCGGGTGCCGCCAACGTATTCGACATCGCGGCCAACGGCACGATGAGCACGGCCAACATCACCATCAGCGACTTCGGCAGCGCCACCGGCAACCTGGTCGCCCTGTACGGCTACGGCGCCAACGAGGTCAGCGCGGCGGTCGCGTCCGCCACGACCTCCGGTTCCAGCACCACCATCACCCTTGGCGACAAGTCCACCGTCACCTTCGCCAACGTCTCCAACATCAACACCGTGCACATCATCGGCGGCTGACCCGACCATCGGATGGGCGGGCCTCTGGCCCGTTCCGTCCTCGCGTGCAAGAAACCGGGCCTCTCTGGCCCGGTTTTTTTTATGGGCGTCTTCCAACTGCCGACGGATCGCGATGGACCCGGACACGCTTTCGCCTGCCCCCGCCGCCCCGTCCGGTCCCGGCGTAGACGCGGAGCGGGACCAGCTGCGCCGCGAGCTCACGGCCACCCGCACGCTCCTCGACAGCGTCCAGGCCAGCCTCCGGCTGCAGGGCCTGCGCGGCGACGGGCTGCAGGCCGGGCTCGACGGGGCTCGCCACCGGATCGGGCAGCTCGAACGGTCGGTGTCGTGGCGGCTGACCACGCCGCTGCGCTACGCCCGCGCCCTGGCGGCCGGGCGGCTGCCGACCGGCCATAGCTTCGCCGAGGCTGCCGTCCACCTCGCCGAGATCGTCCGCAGCGAGGGGCTTCCCGGCGTGGGACGCCGGGCCAGGCGGATGCTGCCCGCTCCGCCGCGGCTGCGCCGGCGGGCTGGCCCGGATGACGGCCTTCCGGACAAGCAGGACGCGCCGGTCCATCCCTACGCGTCCCGCCCGACCCTCCGTCCCGGCCTGCTGTCGCAGCAGATCCTCATCGTGGCCGAACTCAGCGTGCCGCAATGCGCCAAGTACCGGGTCTGGCAGAAGAAGGAGATGTTCGAGCGCCTGGGCTGGTCCTGCCGCGTGCTGGCCTGGCGCGAGATCGACCACGTCACCACCGCCCTGCAGCTCTGCACCGCCGTGATCTTCTACCGCGTCCCGGGCGAGCCGGCGGTGCTGTCGCTGATCGCCGAGGCCAGGCGGGTCGGGCTCGACCCGTGGTGGGAAGTGGACGACCTGATCTTCGATGAGGCGCTGTACCGCCGGAACAGCAACCTCGCCACGCTGGAGCCGAGGCTGCGCCGCGAGGTGCTGAAGGGCGCGGGCCTGTACCGGATCGCGATGCTCGCCTGCGGCCGGTGCATCGCCTCCACCGACAGCCTCGCCGCCTGCATGGCGGTGGCCGGCATCGCCGAAACCCGCGTGGTCGAGAACGCGCTCGACGCCGAGACCCTGGAGGTGGCATCGGCCCTGCGCGCCTGCCGGCCGCCGGCATCCGACGACGGGCCGGTCACGATCGTCTACGGGTCGGGCACCAGGACCCACGACGCCGACTTCGCCCGTGCCGCCCCCGCGATCCTGGCGCTGATGCGCCGCCACGAGCGCCTGCGGCTGCGCATCGTCGGCGACCTTTCCCTGCCGCCCGGCTTCGAGGCCGTCGCCGCCCGGGTCGAGGAGATCGCCGGCACCAACTACCGCGCCTATCTCGGCCTGCTGGCGGAGGCCGACATCGCCATCGCCCCGCTCGAGGACACAATGTTCAACGATGCCAAGAGCAACATCAAGTTCCAGGAAGCGGCGATCCTGGGCATTCCCTCGGTCTGCTCGCCGCGCGAGAGCTTCCGCGACGTGGTCGTGTCCGACCGCAACGGCCTGCTCGCCGACACCGAGGCCGAGTGGGAACGGGCGCTGGAGCGGCTGGTCCTGGATCCGGCGCTGCGCCGCCGCCTGGGTGCGCAGGGGTTGGCCGACGTGCTGGACCGCTACGCGCCGGACCGGATCGCGCGCCAGCAGCTGTCGGCGGTCGCCGGCCTGCCGCCGCCGCCCGCGTCCCGCAGCGGCCTCCGGGTGCTGTCCGCCAACATCTTCTTCCCGCCGCAAAGCTTCGGCGGCGCCACGGTGGTGGCGCAGGAGCTGGCCGCGCGTCTCGACCGGACCAACGGCGTCGAGCTCTGCGTGTTCACCTCCAGGCCGCCCGTCGCCGACCGGCCGCCCTCGCTGCTGCGCTACGACTGGGACGGCATCCCGGTGTTCGCCACCAGCCTGTCCGCATCCAGCGACCAGGTTGTGCAGCTCGACAACCCGTCCATGGTGACCACCTTCGGCCACCTGCTCGACGCGCTGCGGCCCGACATCGTGCACGCGCACTCGATCCAGGGCTTCGGCGCCTCCATCCTGCGCCTGTGCCGTGAGCGCGGCATCCCTTACGTGGTCACGCTGCACGACGCCTGGTGGCTGTGCGACCGGCAGTTCATGGTGCGCGGCGACAACCGCTACTGCTTCCAGACCCGGATCGACCTGCGCGTGTGCCAGAACTGCCTGCCGCACGCGCACCACCTCCACGAGCGCATGCGGATCATGACCTCGGTGCTCGACGGCGCCGCCCTGCTGCTGTCGCCGAGCGAATCGCACCGCAGGCTGTACCTGGCCAACGGCGTCGCGCCGGAGCGGATCAGGGTGAACCGCAACGGCATCCGCTTCCCGACGGCACCGCGCACGCCGCGCCGGCCCGGCACCCCGATCCGGTTCGGCTTTGTCGGCGGCGCCGAGCCGATCAAGGGCTACCACCTGATCCGCAAGGCGTTCGAGCGGCTGGACCGCCCGGACTGGGAGCTGGTGCTGGTCGACAACACCCTGAACCTCGGCTTCCACTCGGTCGACGTGTCCGCCTGGCGGGTTGAGGGCACCGTCACCGTCGTCCCCGCCTACACCCAGGACGGGCTCGACGCCTTCTTCGACCGCATCGACGTGCTGCTGTTCCCGTCGCAGTGGAAGGAAAGCTTCGGCCTCAGCGTGCGCGAAGCCCTGGCGCGGCACGTGTGGGTGATCGCCACCGACGGCGGCGGCCAGTCGGAGGAGGTCGTCGACGGCGTGAACGGCCGGCTGATCCCGCTTGACGGCCGGGTGGACGGGCTGCTGGAAGCGGTCAGCGAGCTCCTTCTGGTGCCGGAACGTCTCGATTCCTTCCGCAATCCTCACGCGCAATCGATTGCCACCTATGACGGCCAGGCCGCCGAGCTGCTGGCCTTCCTGCGCGAGGCCGCCGGGATCAACGCAGCAGCGTCCGCAGCGCGTCCCGCCGGTCCCGGGTGATGGCGGCGTAGAGCAGGCGCATCCGCAGCGTTTGTTCCGGGCGGGGCGGCACGTGCGGCGAGCCGTCGCCGAGGTGCCGGTCGATCCACGAGGCCGGGAAGATCGGGCTCGCCTCGACCGCATCCCGCCAGGCGCCCGCCCAGCGCACCGCGGCCGGGTTGTCGCGCAGCAGCTCGATCTTCACGAACGGCACGCTGCCGTCGCGGACCACCGACAGGAAGTCGAGGTGCATCGGGTTGCCCGGTACCAGCC
>CAXTOD010000188.1:0-5648 GCA_964245705.1 uncultured Acetobacteraceae bacterium | reverse complement strand
GGAGATGAGCGACGCGCCCGTGGTGGTGGGGGTGGACGCCGACACGCAGCTGGCGCCCGACGCCCTGGCCAAGATCGCCGCCTTCTTCCAGGACCCGACCATCGGCTCGGTGGCGGGCAACGTGAAGGTGGGCAACCGCGACCGGCTGGTCACCCGCTGGCAGTCGCTGGAGTACATCACCAGCCAGAACGTGGACCGTCGCGCCCTGTCGCGCCTGAACGCCATCACCGTGGTGCCGGGCGCCATCGGGGCCTATCGCGCCGAGGCGTTGCGCGAGGTGGGCGGCGCAGTCGCGGCCTGGGCGGCCTGACCGGCTCAGGCCATCCGGGTGCCGGTGGCGATCCGCAGCCGGCTGGCGCGGTGGTGGGCATGGCAGATCGCCACCGCCAGCGCGTCGGCGGCGTCGGCACGCTTGATGCCGGCGCCGGGAAGCAGGCGGCGCACCATCATCTCCACCTGCTCCTTGGTGGCGGCCCCGGTGCCGACCACGGCGCGCTTGACCTCCATGGCCCCGTACTCCGACACCGCGATCCCGGCCAGGGCCGGCGCCAGCAGCGCCACGCCGCGGGCATAGCCGAGCTTGAGCGTCGACGATCCGCTGCGGTTGACATAGGTTTCCTCCACCGCCGCCTCGCTCGGCGCCCAGGCGTCGAACAGGGCGTTCAGCCCGGCATGCAGGGTCCGGAGGCGGTCCGGCACGCTGTCGGCGCCGTCGGTGGCGATCACCCCGTCGGCCAGGTGGCGCAGCCGGTTGCCGTCCACCTCGATCAGGCCCCAGCCCATGAACCGGAGGCCGGGATCGATGCCGAGCAGGCGGGTGGCGGTCACGCGCCCAGACGTTCGGCCACCGCGTCGGGCAGGTCGAAGTTGGCATAGACCGCCTGCACGTCGTCGTTGTCGTCGAGCGCGTCGATCAGCTTGAGCACGGTGGCGCCGCGCTCCTCGTCGAGCGTCACCACGGTGCCCGGGCGCCAGTCGATCTTCGCGGTGTCCGGCGCACCGAAGCGGGCCTCCAGGGCGTCGCGCACGGCGAACAGGCTGTCAGCCGCGCAGGTCACCTCGTGGCCCTCGGTCGTGCTCTCCACGTTGTCGGCGCCGGCCTCGATCGCGGCTTCCAGCATGTCATCCTCGGAGGCGGCGTTGGCCGGATAGGTGATCAGCCCGACCCTGGTGAACATGAACGACACCGAGTTGGTCTCGCCCAGGCTGCCGCCATGCTTCGAGAACGCGGCGCGGACGTCGGAGGCGGTGCGGTTGCGGTTGTCGGTGAGCGCTTCCACGATCACCGCCACGCCGGCCGGGCCGTAGCCCTCGTAGCGCACCTCGACGTAGTCCTCGCCGCCGCCGGCGCCGGTCGCCTTCTTGATCGCCCGCTCCACCGTGTCCTTGGGCATGTTGACCTTCTGCGCAGCAGACAAGGCGGCGCGCAGGCGCGGGTTGGAGGCGGGATCGGGCAGGCCGGACCGCGCCGCCACGGTGATCTCCCGGATCGCCTTGGCGAACTGGCGCGCCCGCCTGGCATCCTGCGCGCCCTTGCGGTGCATGATGTTCTTGAACTGGGAATGGCCGGCCATGGTCGCCTGTTCCGTGCTGGCGGCGTCAGGCGACGCGGCCGTGGCAGTGTTTGTACTTGGCGCCCGACCCGCACGGGCAGAGGGCGTTGCGCGGGGTGTCGACCCAGCTCGCCGGGTCGGCGGTCAGCGTCGGATGGCGCGGCGCCAGGTGCACTGCCTCCGGCGGCGGCTCCACCGTCGCCTGCAGGGTAGCGCCGCCGAAGGGGTCCGGACCGCCGGCCATCGCCAGCTCGCGAGCGGCTTCCTGCGGATGCATCGGCATCGCCGCCATGGCCTGGCCCTGGAGCTGGCCGGGGAACGGGTCGTCCGGCGGCGGGCCCAGCTCCACGCGCGACAGCATCGCCGTCACCCGCTCGCGCAGCTCGTCGAGCATGACGTTGAACAGGGTGAAGGCTTCGTTCTTGTACTCGTTGAGCGGGTCCTTCTGGCCGTAGGCGCGGAGCGAGATGCCCTGGCGCAGCTGGTCCAGCAGCAGCAGGTGCTCCTTCCACACCGTATCCAGGGTGCCGAGCAGCAGCTGCTTCTCGACGTAGCGCATCACCGACGGGCCGAAGTTGGCGGCACGGGCGGCGGCGGCTTCCCGTGCGGCGGCGAGCGAGCGCTCCAGCACCTCAGCTAGGCCGATGCCGTCCTCTGCGGCCCAGGCTTCCACGGCCACGTCCAGCGCCAGCAGTCGCTTCAGCTCGGAGGTCAGCTCGGCACTCTGCCACTGCTCGGCAAAGGCCCGCTCCGGGATATGCGCACGCACCAGCTGCTCGACCAGCTCGGCGCGCATGGTGGCAACGATCTCCGACACGTCGTCGGCCGACATGAACTCGCGGCGCTGGGCGTAGACCTCCTTGCGCTGGCTGTTGTTCACGTCGTCATACTTGAGCAGGTTCTTGCGGGTATCGAAGTTGCGCGCCTCGACCTTCTTCTGCGCCTTCTCCAGTGCCCGGTTGATCCAGGGATGGATGATCGCCTCGCCCGGCTTCAGCCCCATCTTCTGCAGCATCCCGGCCATCCGGTCGGAGCCGAAGATGCGCATCAGGTCGTCCTGCAGCGACAGGAAGAAGCGGGACCCGCCCGGGTCGCCCTGACGTCCGGCGCGGCCGCGCAGCTGGTTGTCGATGCGACGGCTTTCGTGCCGCTCGGTGCCGACCACGAACAGGCCGTTCGCCTGCTTCACCACCTCGTGCCAGGCGGCGACCTGCTCGCGCAGCACGGCCTCGCGGGCGGAGCGCTCGGGCTCGGGCAGGTCGGCCAGCTCCTGGCGTATCCGCATCTCGACGTTGCCGCCGAGCTTTATGTCGGTGCCGCGCCCGGCCATGTTGGTGGCGATGGTGATGGCGCCGGGCGCGCCCGCCTGGGCGATGATGGTCGCCTCCATCTCGTGGAAGCGGGCGTTGAGCACGTTGTGCGGGATCTTCTCCGCCTTGAGCAGGCCGGACAGGTGCTCGCTCTTCTCGATCGACGTGGTGCCGACCAGGATCGGCTGCCCGGTCTCGTGGATCTCGGCGATCAGCTTGGTCACCGCGAGGAACTTGTCCTGCTCGGTCAGGTACACCTCGTCGTCGCCGTCCTGTCGGATCACCGGAACGTTGGTCGGGATCTCCACCACGTCGAGCTTGTAGATCTCGGCGAACTCGTCGGCTTCCGTCATCGCGGTGCCGGTCATGCCGGACAGCTTCGGATACAGCCGGAAGTAGTTCTGGAAGGTGATGGAGGCCAGCGTCTGATTTTCCTGCTGGATCTCCTGGTGCTCCTTGGCTTCCAGCGCCTGGTGCAGCCCATCGCCGTAGCGCCTGCCCTCCATCATGCGGCCGGTGAACTCGTCGATGATCACCACCTTTCCGGCGCGCACGATGTAGTCGACGTCGCGCGAGAACAGGGTGTGGGCGCGGAGCGACTGCTGCACGTGGTGCACCACCGAGATGTTGGCGACATCGTACAGCCCGCCCTCGTCGACGATGCCGGCCGCGCGCAGCATCTCCTCCACGGTCTCGGTGCCGTGCTCGGTCAGGATCACGGTGCGGAACTTCTCGTCCTTGTCGTAGGTGGACGCGTCCTTCGCCAGCTCCGCCACCACCGTGTCGACGCGGCGATACAGGTCGGAGCTGTCCTCGGCGGGGCCTGAGATGATCAGCGGCGTACGCGCCTCGTCGATCAGGATGGAGTCCACCTCGTCGACGATGGCGTAGTTGAACGGCCGCTGGACCATGTCCTCCAGCCGGTACTTCATGTTGTCGCGCAGGTAGTCGAAGCCGAACTCGTTGTTGGTGCCGTAGGTGACGTCCGAGCCGTAGGCGGCGCGGCGCTCGTCGTCGGGCAGGTTGGGAATGATCACGCCGGTCGACAGGCCGAGAAAGGCGTACAGCCGGCCCATCTCCTCGGAGTCGCGACGCGCCAGGTAGTCGTTCACGGTGACCACGTGCACGCCCTTGCCGCCGAGCGCGTTGAGGTACACCGGCAGGGTGCCGACCAGCGTCTTGCCCTCGCCGGTGCGCATCTCGGCGATGCGCCCCGAGTGCAGCACCATGCCGCCGACCAGCTGCACGTCGAAGTGGCGCAGGCCCAGCACCCGGCGCGACGCCTCGCGCACCACCGCGAACGCTTCCGGCAGCAGGACGTCCAGGCTGGCGCCGTCGGCCAGGCGGGCGCGGAACTCCGCGGTCTTGGCCGTCAGCGCCGCGTCGTCCAGCGCCTGCATCTGCGGCTCCAGCGCGTTGATCTCCGGCACCCGGCGCTGGTGCGCACGCAGCGAGCGGTCGTTGGCGGAGCCGAACAGGGAGCGGGCGAGAGAAGCGAACATGCAGGCCTTCCGGATGGCGTCCGCCCACGGCACCGCCTGGGAGCCGGCCCCGGCGGACCACCGCCCCGGACTCGCCGCTCCGGACTCGCTGCCGAGACGGGCCGCTTGCGCGCGATCGGCATGTCCGGCGGCGGCCGGGCATCACGCCGTGTCCAGATAGGACTGGGGCCGGCGCGGGTCAACCAATCCCGCCCGGCGGCCGGCGGCGCGGAGCCCCGGCAGGCACCGGCCGAGGGGGGTCGCTTGTGACGACGGCGCGGTTTTGCCATCATCGGCTGACGCGTCATTCGAGGGTTTCCTACTCATGCGGCTTTCCAGCCCGGCTGCTGCCATCACGGCGGCGGCCTTGTTCGTTTCTGCCTCCCCGCTCGCAGCGCTCGCTGCGCCGGCCCACAAGAAGGATGCCGCCACCACGCCGGCTGCGGCCTCGGCCACGGCACCCGCCAAGCCCAGGAGCGACAACCCGGTGGTGGCGTCGGTGAACGGCGACCCGATCCGGCTCGACCGCGTCCGTGCGGCGGCGCAGTCGCTGCCCGACAACGTGCGCGGCATGCCGCCGCAGATGCTGTTCCCGATGATCGTGAACCAGCTGGTGGACCAGAAGGCGCTGCTGCTCGAGGCGCAGAAGGAAGGGCTGGCCAAGGACCCGGACGCGCAGAAGGCGATGCAGAACGCCGCCGACCAGGCGCTGCAGAACGTCTACCTGACCCGGATCGTCGGGCCGCAGATCACCGACGACGCGATCAAGGCCGAATACGCCAAGACCTACGCCGGCAAGCCCGGCGAGAAGGAGGTGCACGCGCGGCACATCCTGGTGCCGGACGAGAAGACCGCCGGCGACATCATCAAGAAGCTCAAGGGCGGCGCGGACTTCGCGGCCCTCGCCAAGCAGTACTCCACCGACAAGGGCACGGCCGCCAGCAGCGGCGGCGACCTCGGCTGGTTCAAGCAGGGCGACATGCTGCCCGACTTCTCGGCCGCCGCGTTCGCCATGAGCAAGGGCCAGATCTCGGACCACCCGGTGCACACGCGCTACGGCTACCACGTGATCCAGGTGCTCGACACCCGCATCTCCACGCCGCCGGCGTTCAACACCGTCGCGGTGCAGATCCGCCAGAAGCTGATCCAGGGCGCCGTGCGCGCGGCGGTGGACAAGGCGGTCGCCCAGGTCAAGGTGGTGCGCTTCAACCCCGACGGCACGCCGGTCAGCGACAAGGCGCCGCCGGCCGCCGGCGCCGCCGCGGCGGGCGCTCCCCCGGTGCCGAGCCAGGGCACGCCTGCGA
>CAXTOD010000187.1:0-5715 GCA_964245705.1 uncultured Acetobacteraceae bacterium | reverse complement strand
GTGCTGCTCCGCGTTGGCGGTGAGCAGGCGAAGCTGCCCGGCCACGTTCTTGATGTCGTGCGCGACAAACGCGAAGCGCTTGCCGTACTCGTGCAGGTCGCGGGTTTCCATCACGGCACGCAGCGCCTCCTGCTCGGCCAGACGGGCGGCCACCTCCTGCGCCAGCACGCCTAGCAGCGCTTCGACCTCGTTGTCGAGCCGAAACGGACCGCGCGGCGGCGCCAGCAGGATGCAGCCGGCGGGGCCGTCGTCGCGGCCGGGCAGCGGCACCGCGAAGCGCAACCGGAGCCCGGCGAGCGGCGTGTCGGCGAGGAGGGCCGGCGTCAGGGTGATGCAGCCGCCCTCCGACAGCGCCCGCAGCAGCGGATGCTCGGCCAGCAGCGGTGCCACCGGCGGCATGTTCCACGACGCCGCCCAGGCCAGCCCGCCCCCCGGCCGTCCGGACAGGAGCAGCCCGGCCGGGCTGTCGACGATGTCGGCCAGCGCCCGGATCGCGCAGCGCGGCAGCGCGTCGAGGTCGGACCGGTCGTGCTGCGACAAGGTGGCGAGGCAGCGCAGCCATTCGCGCCGGTAGTCGTAGCGGCAGGTGAAGAAGTGCTCCGACACCAGCCGCCCCAGCCAGTGCCGCGTCGTCGCCGACACCAGCAGCACCGCGATCAGCAGCAGGCCGGCGAACAGCAGCAGGACCGTGAACAGCCCGTTCCAGTCCGATTGCGGCGCCCAACGGGCGTTCGCGAGCTGCGCCAGGCTGCCGAGCGAGACGAGGAAGATGCCGCTGCCCATCAGCGTGGCGCTGTGGAAGGCCGCGCTGCGCGACACGTGCAGCCGGACGTTCCAGGACCGGGTGCGCGCCGCCGACACCGCGAACAGCGGCGCCACCAGCACGGCGGCCAGCGCCCGCCCGGTGACGAGGGCGGGCGAGAACCGGTGCGCCAGCACCGCGTCGGCGATCGTCGCCACGTCGTAGAGCGCGATGCCGCCGAGCGCCACGCAGGCCAGCCCGACATGCCAGCGCAGCTCGGGCGCGGTGCCGCGGTAAAGGTTCTCGATCAGCACCACCTCGCCGATCGCCAGCAGCAGGCGGAGCAGGATCCCGAACGACAGCAGGCTCACGGCACCCGGTGCGGCGGCGGGATGTCCGAGAAGCGCGAACAGGCAGGCCGCTCCCAGCACCGCCGCCCCGGCGACGCCGTAGAACCGCGCCTGCGCCCGGTCCGACACGGTGCGCCGGTACAGGTGCAGCGACAGGCCGTACCAGGCCCCGGCACGAAGGAGGTCGAGCAGGCTGTCCGGCGCGACCTGCGCGGCACCCCGGGCCGCTCCGGCGGCCGCCCACAGCGCGGTCGCGAGGCACGACGCCGCCAGCAGCAGCGCGGTACGGCTGCGCCTCGCCTCGATCGCCATCACGCCCGCCAGAAGCAGGTAGATCGCGGCGCAGGCGAGCTGCGACGACAGGAACAGCATCAGCCGCGACCCGCGCTGCCGGGCACGCCCGCCTTCCTACCGCGCACCCACCCCGAACAGGATCACGCGCACCGTGGCCATGATGATGGACAGGTCCAGCAGCACCGAGCGGTTGCGCAGGTAGTACAGGTCGTAGGCCAGCTTGATCCGGGTTTCCGTTTCGCTGGCGGTATAGGCGCTGTTGACCTGCGCCCAGCCGGTCAGCCCCGGCTTCACGCGCAGGCGCAGGCTGTAGAACGGGATGGTGGCGTCGTAGAGCTGCACGAAGTCCGGACGCTCCGGCCGCGGCCCCACCACGCTCATGTCGCCGAGAAGGATGTTGAACAGCTGCGGCAGCTCGTCGAGGCGCACCTTGCGCATGAAGGCGCCGACACGGGTGACGCGACAATCGTTCTTGGCCGCGAACATCGCCTTTCCGTCGGCTTCCGCATCGACGCGCATGCTGCGGAACTTCAGGATCACGAACGGCCGGCCGTCGAGCCCGACGCGCTCCTGCCGGTAGATCAGCGGGCCGGCGCTGTCGAGCCACACCATCAGCGCGGTGAGCAGCATGAGCGGGGCGGTCAGCACCAGCAGCAGGCTGGCGACGGCGATGTCGAGGCCGCGGTGAAGCACGCGGGCGGCGGCGGCGTCCTTGGCGATCCCCTCGACCGCGTCCGACGGCGTCAGGCTGCCGAGGTCGACCCGGCCGAGCTGGCGCTCCCAGAACGTGGGAAGGTCCGTCACCCGCGCCGGCCGTCCGGTGCGGCTGCGGAGCGCGTCGAGCGTGGCGGCGCGGTCCGCATCCACGATGACCTGCCACGGGCGGCGCAGGCTGCGCACGGGCGTTCGCCGCATTCCCGGGCGCGACGCCGGGCACGACGCCGGGTCGGCCGGGGCGACGCGGAACAGGCGCGGATGCGACGCGGCCAGAACGGCGGCGATGTTGCGCACGCCGGGCTCGTCGCCGAGCAGCACCACGTCGCGCACGAACAGCCCGGAACGGATGCACACCGTATAGGCGAGCCGCGTGCACACGAGCAGGGCGAGCCAGAACAGCATCAGCGCCGCCAGCCAGGCCCGTGTGCTGCCGAACATCGCGCGCGTGTCGATCATGCCGATCGCGGACACCAGCCAAAGCAGCGGCGCCGAGCAGATCCCGGCAACCAGCGCGGTCAGCAGCAGGCGCCGGGTTTCCAGCACCACGTCGGGCTTGTACAGGCCGAGGACGATGCCGGGCGCGCCGAGCAGCACCGACAACAGCAGCGCCTGGTCGGCAACGGTGACGCCCTGGCTTCCGATCGCTCCCGTCGCGGGGAACGGCGCGGCCGGAACCCCGCCCGAAACGGCATAGAAGCCGACAAAGCCGAACAGGGTTTCCAGGACCCACAAGGCGATCATGTCCACCCGGCCGGTCCGGTCGAGAAAGCGCGGCAGGAACTTGTACTGGTCGCGCAGGCGGGATTGGTTATGGCAGGACACGGGGCGTCGCCTGATGATTGAGACTGTGCGGAACATTGATCGGGCTTCAGAAGAATGGCCGCTCCGGACGGATCCTCGAGTTCGACAGGGTCCTGCTCACGTCACCGGCTCACGTCACGGACATGACGGAGCGATCGTGCGGAAACACCGTGCGGAACTGGGGATCTTTGGCGGGCGGCCCTTCAGGTGAAGTCGATCCAATGCCACCGGAGGTTGTCAGCTTCTTCATGTCTCGTCAAACATTTTGTTCCAAAAATCGGGACCGGTTCTTTCCGAATGCAAGACGAAACTGGTCAGCGTGAGAAAATCGCTAATAATCGCCGAGCCGACAAAGAACCGGGATGCGAACACTGTGAAATTCGCGCAAAACGTTCCGGGCCGGCCATGTCTCCCGACGGCAACGGCAAAGCGCCCCCCGACGGCAACGATCGCCTGCCGTTGTAACGTCCTGCGAAATGTCCGGACCCGGCGGGTCGGGAGCCGGCCGTCCGGACCTGCCGGCCGATAACAAACCGTAAGCAAGAAGCTGGACAAGAACCGGGCCGGGACGTAAAGCTGCGTGCATCATCACCCGACGAGACAAGTTGTGCGCGCAAGGTTTGGCGTCATCCGGATCGACCGCCTCCGTCCGTGCCTTCTTGTCGGTGCCCTGGCGTTGTCGGGATGCGCGTCCTCCGCGCCGGACACGCTTCCGCCGGCAGGCACCGCCGCAGCGAACGAGTCCTACATCATCGGGCCCGCGGACCATCTGAGCGTGCTGGTCTACGACAAGCCGCAGATCTCGATGGAGGACGTGCCGGTGCGCCCGGACGGCCGCATCTCGCTGCCGCTGGTCCAGGACGTGGTGGCCGCCGGCCGCACCCCGGCCGAACTCGCGCAGGACGTGTCCTCGCGGCTGTCCGCCTACGTCAAGAAGCCGGACGTCACGGTGGTCGTGCGCAACTTCGTGGGGCCGTTCGACCAGCAGATCAGGGTCATCGGCGAGGCCGCCGACCCGCAGGCGATCCCGTACCGCCAGCACATGACGCTGCTGGACGTCATGATCGAGACCAAGGGCCTGACCCGCTTCGCCGCCGGAAACCGCGCCGTCATCGTCCGGCGCACCGGGCCGGACAGCCAGGTGAGCTTCCACGTCCGCCTCGCCGACCTGATCAAGGACGGCGACGTGTCGAAGAACGTCGCCATGCAGCCCGGCGACACGCTGATCATCCCGCAGACCTGGTTCTGATCCGGCTGCCCCCGTTGCAGGACGAGCGGCCGTCCCGTGGCTGCGGTTTGAGGAAAGGCTCGGAGCGTCGATGGACGAGTTGCGCGACCAGTTGTGGCGCCACATCTCCGGAATGCTGCAGCGCAAGTGGATCGCGCTCGGCCTGGCCTGGCTGATCTGCATCGCCGGCTGGATCGCCGTCGCGGCCATCCCGGACCGCTACCAGGCCAACGCGCGCGTCTACATCGACGCCGACGCGGTGCTGACCCCGCTGCTGCACGGCATCGCGCTCGACGACCCGCTCGCGGCCCAGATCGAGGTGCTGCAGCGCACCCTGCTGAGCCGCCCCAACCTCGAGAAGCTCGTTTCGCAGACCGATCTCTCCCTGCAGATCAGCCGGCCGGACGACCTGGAGCGCATGGTGGCGGCGCTCGGCCGGGAGATCGAGGTGGTGCCGCAAACGCGCAACCTGTTCACCATCACCTACCGCAACCGGAATCCCCGTTTGGCCTACGACGTGGTGCGCACCGTGCTGGGCATCTTCGTCGAGGACAAGGCCGGCGCCAGCCGGACCGACATGGCCAACGCCAGCTCGTTCCTCGACAAGCAGATCAGCAGCTACGAGGCGCAGCTCCGCAGCGCCGAGCTGAAGCGCGCCACCTTCCGCGAAACCTATATCGACCTGCTGCCCACCGAAGGCTCCGGCGGCAGCACCCGGCTCGACGCCGCCCGCGACGCGGTGCGCCGCCTCGAAGGCGAGCTGACCGACGCGCAGGGCCGCGCCGGGCGCCTGAACCGCATGATCGCTTCCACGCCGACCACCCTGGTCACGGAAACCGATCCCGCCGTCGCCGGCTCGGACGGCGGCAGCCTCGCCGCGGCGCAGAGCTCCCTGCGCGAGATGCTGACCACCCTGACCGAGCAGAACCCGGACGTGATCCGGCAGCGGGCGCTGATCGCGGCCCTGCGCAAGGGCGGCGGCGGCGGCGGCGGCCACGGCGCGCGCAGCCGCAGCGAGCCGAACCAGGTCTACCAGCAGCTGCAGGTGATGCTGGTGCAGGCCCAGGGCGACGTGGCCTCGCTCACCCGGCAGGTCGACGACGCCCGCGGCGAACAGGCGCGCCTGGAAGGGATCGCCCGCAACACCCCCTCGGTGCAGGCGCAGTACATCAACCTCAACCGCGACTACGACGTGCTGCGCCGCAACTACGAGGAGCGGCGGAACCGGCGCGACGCGAGGCGCCGGGACGCCGCCGGCGACACCGGCGCGCAGAAGATCAAGCTGGAGGTGGTCGACCCGCCGCAGGTGCCGCAGATCCCGGTGTTCCCCAACCGCCGCCTGCTGCTGAGCGCGGTGCTGCTGGCCGGCCTCGGCGGCGGGGTCGCCGGCGCCTTCCTGCTCGGCCAGCTCGACCGCTCGTTCCACACCACCCTGGACCTCAAGGCGGTTGGGCTGCCGATCGCCGGCAGCCTGTCGCTCCTGCCCACCGCCGCGGACGCTGGCAACGGGCGGCGCCTGCGCGGCCTGGGCGCCGGGGCGGCGGCGCTCAGCGTCCTGCTGCTGTTGTGCGCCACCTACACGG
>CAXTOD010000186.1:5276-5818 GCA_964245705.1 uncultured Acetobacteraceae bacterium | reverse complement strand
CGTCCGGCCCGTAGGCCATGGTGCGCATCCGCACCACCGTCGAGGTCCGCGCGCCGCGCGCCTGCAGGAACCGGGTCAGCTCCGGCGGCAGCGGCTCGTTGTCCTCGATCGCCAGGTCGCCGCCCAGGATCGCCCGCCTTTGCTCGGCGACCCCCTGCTGGATCGCGTCGCGCAGGCCGCCGATGGTGCCGATCGCCGCCACCCCCAGCGCCAGGCACAGCAGCACGATCCCCATGCCGCGGAGCGCGCCCCGTCCGCCGCGCCAGTCGCGCAGCGCCAGCCGCAGCGCCAGCCGGATGGTTCCTGGTGCCGCCTCGCCGCTCACGCGGGAACCTCCTCCGACGCGAACAGCCGTCCGTCCGCCACCGCAAGCCTGCGGTCGCAGCGCGCCGCCAGTCCCCGGTCGTGGGTGATCAGCAGCAGCCCGGTGCCGTGCGTCCGGGCAAGCGCGAACAGCAGCGCCTGCACCGTGTCGCCGGTGCGGGCGTCGAGGTTGCCGGTCGGCTCGTCGGCCAGCAGCAGCGCCGGGCACGGCGCGAAGG
>CAXTOD010000186.1:0-5266 GCA_964245705.1 uncultured Acetobacteraceae bacterium | reverse complement strand
CAGCGGCTGCTTAATCAGGGCCCGGGCGATGGCCACCCGCTGCTGCTCGCCGCCGGACAGCTGTCCCGGCAGGTGCCCGAGCCGCTGCCCGAGCCCGACCTCGCGCAGCGCTGCTTCCGCCACCGCGAAGGCGTCCGCCCGCCCGGCCAGCTCCAGCGGCACCGCCACGTTTTCCAGCGCGGTCATGGTCGGGATCAGGTGGAACGACTGGAACACGATGCCGATCCGGCGGCCGCGGAACCGGGCGCGCGCGTCCTCGTCCATCGTCGCGAGGTCAATGCCGTCCACCAGCACCTGCCCGCGGGTCGGCCGTTCCAGCCCGGCCAGCAGCATCAGCAGGCTGGTCTTGCCCGAGCCGGACGGTCCCACCACGCCCACGGACTCGCCCGCCGACACCGTCAGCGACATGGCGCGCACGATGTCGAGCGCTTCCGCCGGCCGTCCCTTCGTGTTGACCGCACCGGGGCGCGCGGGCACCGTCAGCCAAAGGTTCCGCGCTTCCACCAGCGCGGGCCGGTCACCCGAAGGCATCTGTCCATCCATGAAGGCTCCATATGGCCGCGCCCAACGTTCCACCAAGGGACGCGCCACCACGGGACGACCCGGCAGGGTCCGCCGGATCGCCGCCGCCGCGCTGCTGTGCTTCGGAGCCTCGACGGCCGTGAGCGCCGAGCCGGCGCCCCCGCGCCCGATCCGGATCATGGCGCTGGGCGACAGCCTCACCGCCGGCTACGGCCTGCCGCACGACCAGGGCTTCGTGGCGCAGCTGCAGGCAGCGCTCGACAAGGCCGACGCTCACGCCACCGTGCTGGATGCCGGCGTGTCCGGCGACACCAGCGCCGGCGGCCTCGCCCGGCTGGGTTGGGCGCTGGGCGACCACCCGGACGCGGCGATCGTGGAGCTGGGCGCCAATGACGGGCTGCGCGGGCTGGACCCGGGCCAGATGGAGCGCAACCTCGGCGCCATCCTCGACCGGCTCCAGGCCCGGCGCATCCCGATACTGCTCAGCGGCATGTACGCGCCGCCCAACCTCGGCATGCCCTACTTCCACGCGTTCCGGAGCGTGTTCGACCGCCTGTCGCGGCGCCCCGGCCTGCTGTACGACCCGTTCTTCCTGCAGGACGTGGCCGGCAACTCCGCCCTCAACCAGGGCGACGGGATCCACCCCTCGCCACGCGGCGTCGCCATCATCGTGCGCCGCCTGACCCCCCTGGTGCTGCGCCTGGTCGCCGAGGCTCGCGCCCGGCCGGCGGCCGGCTGAGGGGCGGGCGATGGACTGGAACACCGGCCCCACGCCGAAGCGCCCCTGGTCGCTGTCGGTAGTCAGCCCGCGGGCGATCGCGATCAGCCTCGGCTGCCTGCTGGTCGCCGCCTGCATCCTCAGCACCGGCTACGAGGTGCAGCCGAACCAGCGCGCGGTGATCACCAACGCCGGTGCCTATGCCGGCATCGCCGACCCCGGGTTCCACCTGAAATGGCCGTTCTTCGGCGCGGTGCATTATTTCCCGACCGACACCCAGCAGTTCGAGACGCCGCAGCTCAACACCTACACCATCGACAACCAGGAGATCGACGCGGTGCTGACGGTGCAGTACCAGGTCCCCGTCGACGAGGTCGGCTACCTGTTCGTGCACAACCAGGGCTACGAGCAGAACCTGCGCTCGATGGTGATCAACGAGTGGAAGATCGCCGCCGGCACCGTCAACGTCAGCGACGTGGCCGAGAAGCGCGGCGCGCTGGTCTCGCGCGTCGACGCGGTCGTCAAGGAGCGCGCCCGCGCGCTGTATCACCTCGACGTCACCGACGTGCAGCTGACCAACCTCGACTACGCGCAGAGCTTCCGCGACGCCCAGGCCCAGGCGGCAGTGGTCAAGACCCAGATCGAGCAGGCGCAGGGGCTGCAGCGCAAGGCGCAGATCGAGGCCGACACCGCGCGCATCACCGCGTCGGGCCAGGCCAACCAGGCGATCGAGCAGGCCCGCGGCCTGGCCCAGGCGACCCGCCTGCAGGCCGACGCCACCTCCTACGCCACCCAGAAGAACGGCGAGGCGCAGGCCGCCGCCACCCGCCTGCTGGCCGCCGCCGTCGCCTCCGACCCTGCCCTGGCCGACTACACCCGCGCCCAACGCTGGGACGGCCGCTTGCCGAGCTCGATCTACGCCGGCGCCCCGATCCCGTTCCTACAGACCGGGCATTGAGTTTGAGTCACTTCATGCCGAGCCAGCAACATTCCGTGAAGTGACGATTAAAGCGCATCGCACGTCCTGTTAATTCACTTCATAAGACGCAAAATCACTTTACTGGAGCCGCTTCGGCTAGATCATGGTGTATGGTTTGGGGAACTATCCTAGCCGTGGTTGGACCCTACAGTCTCGTTCCATCGATTTGCTATGCACGCATCCTGAGCGATCTAGAATATGCTGAAGCGGCGGGAGCAACCTCAGATAAAACTCTCACTGAAGATGCCAAACAATGCCGCATAGCCCGAGCGGTGATAAAAGCAGTTGGTGACGAAAGCCGGTATACAAGAGAAGATCTTGAATATGGTGCAAGAGTTTTAGCATCATATCGAGCGGCTGTATTTGCTGTTGCTGATCCGGACTTCATATCCAACGATCATGGAGCTGCAGCATCATCTCAATCTCGGAATGATCTCGATGAGCCTGATGCCGATCAGGCGGCTTGTGCGGTAGCGATCTCGGATACGTATTCGGGACCTGTTGAACGACCGCGCATGATGACGCATCCGCCTTCGTGTTCAAACGATATGGTTGTCTACGGCCTGCGACTGATAAAGGATTATCAGAGAGCGATCGAAGCTGAAGATCGGTTGCCTTAGCTTTAATCCCATGACGTGAGAGAAAAGCTATCGACCCGCCCGAATCGCTGCCCAGCTGGCGATGGCGCTGGCCGCGGTGGTGAGCCCACCATAACGCGCATAGATCGACGCCGCCTGCTTTGCCGCCGTCGCGATGTCTCCGGTCGGGTTGGCGATCTGCGGGTCCGACGCGTTGCGGATCGCGTGGAAGGCGACGTGCGGGAACGGCGACAGCGCCTGCGCCACCATCGCGTCGCCCATGTCGCAGGCCTGTCCCAGACCCTGCAGCCCGTAGTGGTCGGTGGAGTCGTCGAACGCGAACACGTCGGTGGTGACGATCGCATCCGCCTCCGTCGCGAACACCTCCGGTGCGCTGCGCGCGCCCGGGATGCGCGCTGCGTTCACCCCCGTGAGCGCCGGCGTGAGCAGCGCCAACGCGGCGGCGGACAGCGGCGTCGCCGCGTAGGAGGCGGTCGCCCAGGGCTCCGCCTTGAACTGCGCGTGGCAGTCGAACCGCACCGTACCGCCCGCCACCACGTCGCCGAGCTTCACCCCGGTGCCGATGCCGCCGCCGGTGCCGGTGGTGATGAAGGTCCCCGGCCGCACCGCCTGCGCGATCTCGGTCATCAGCCGGCGCACCGGCACCGCCGGCCCGTCATAGGCCAGGTGCAGCCCGGACTTGAACAGCAGCACCCGCTTGGAGCCAATCGTGCACGGGAAGTACAGCCCCAGGCTGTGGTGGTAGCGCGCCTGGTCCGCCGCCGTGTCGTTGAACGGCGCCCGGCTGCCGGTCACCAGGGGGATGTAGCTGGAAACGTCGTGCCGGTACTCGTACCACGACGACACCGGATGGCCCGGCGTGAACAGCGTCGCCAGCGCCGCCGCTTCCGCCGCGGTCCAGGTCACCACCACCGCGTCGTAGCCGCCGAACCGCGACAGGTCATCGGTCTCGGCCGGCGCCTTGGCCAGCGGCGCGCCCTTCGGCGCCGCGCCGGACGGCCACGGCACCGGCTGCGGCAGCGCCGCCTCGGGCGACACCGCCTCGCCGCCGATCAGCGCCCGGTAGCGCGGCTGCGGCGCCGACGGGTCGAAGTTCAGCACCAGCTCGGCCAACGCCGGGTGCTCGGGAAAGGAATGCCGTGCAGGCGCCTGGGTCATGCGGGGCTCCGGCCGAACGACGCGACGCTCGCACGACCCGTCATGCGGTTCAAACCCGATCCGCGCCTGCCGCCATGGCGCCACCCCAGAACGCCGTTTCCAGACGGACCGCGGTGCGGAAGTCCCGCAGCAGCATCGGGAACCGCGCTTCCCCGCCCCGCGTCTCGCCCAGCGCGTTCAGCCGCGCGATGCCGTCCCGCGCCAGCGCCACGTAGGCCGGCCCGGAATAGGTCTTGATCCAGGACAGGTACGGGTTGCCCGCGCGCCGGGTTCCCGGGTCGACCGCCAGCCGGGCGCCGACCTCCGCATAGCCGACCAGGCAGGCCGACAGCACCGACACGAGGTCGAGCAGGTCGCCGGACTGCGCCCGGTCCAGCACGAAGCCGGCATAAGCCAGGGTCTCGATCGAGGCCGGCTGCGCCTGCAGCGCCGCCTCGTCCAGCCCCCAGCCGCGGCAGTACTCGACGTGCAGCGACAGCTCGCCCACCAGCAGCCCGGACACGGTCTGCGCCGCCGCCCGCATCTCGGCCAGGGTGTCGCTCTTGGTGATCGCCAGCGCGCAGGCCCGGGCGTACTGCAGCAGGTACAGGTAGTCCTGCACCAGGAAGTGCCGGAACCGGTCCGGCGCCAGGGTCCCGTCGCCGAGCCCGCGCACGAACGGATGCCCCACATAGGCCGCCCATTCCTCGGCGGCCCCCTGTCGCAACCGCCCGAACAGCCCGTCCTCCAGCCCCGGCAGCAGGCCAGCGATCCCGTGCTCCATGGTTTCCCCGCTCCGTTCCGCCGCCCGGCCAGCATCGCCGTCCGCGCCCCGCCCGTCGAGACGTGCCGCATCCGTCCGGCTCGGCTACCCTGGTCTGGATGAGCCCCGACGCCTCCCCGCCCGACACGGCGCCGCCCGGCCTGCGTCTCGACGGGCTGACCCTGCGCCACGGCGACCGCACGATCTTCTCCGGGCTCGACCTCCTGGTCGAGGGCGGCGAGTTCCTGGTGCTGCTGGGACCCAGCGGCGTCGGCAAGACCGGCCTGCTGCGGATCGCGGCCGGCCTCGCCCCGCCGCAGGAAGGCACCGTGTCGGCCACCGACGGCCGCCCGCTCGGCAACCGGATCGCCTACATGGCGCAGCAGGACCTGCTCTACCCCTGGGCCAGCGCGATGGGAAACGTGTCCCTCGGGGCCCGCCTGCGCGGCGAGCGCCCCGACCCGGCGCGCGCGCTGCACCTGCTCGACCGCGTCGGCCTGTGGCCGGGCGAGCGCCACTTCGCCCAGCGCTACGACTACGTGGGCGAG
>CAXTOD010000185.1:0-5827 GCA_964245705.1 uncultured Acetobacteraceae bacterium | reverse complement strand
TTGCCCGGCGGAGTGGCCGTGGCGCGGACCACCCCGCCCGCGACCGGCCGGACCAGGCGCGGGTGTGCTGCGCAGTAGCCGCGCAGCGCCGCCCCGGCGAACCCGTCCGCATCGTCGAACACGTGGGTCATGCGGCTCCCCTCCTTGCGCGGTCCGGTCAGGCCGTCGGGATCGCCGGCTGCCTCACTTCCCCAGCGTAAAGGGCGCGGTGAAGCGCCCGGCGTTGGCCCTGGTGATCAGGATGCAGTTGAACAGCTGCTTCTCGCCCGAGGCACCCGTCTTGCCGGTCTTGATGAAGCGGTCCGCCTCGTCCACCGCCTTGGCCGAGAAGGTCGCCACCGGCTGCAGCACGGTATACTGCAGCTCGCCCGCCTTGACCGCCGCCACCGCGTCCGGCGAGCCGTCGAAGCCGCCGACCTTGATGCTGGACAGCTTGCCCGCCTCCTTCAGCGCCGCGATGGCACCCAGCGCCATCTCGTCGTTGCCGCTGATCACGCCGATGATGTCCGGGTGCGCCTGCAGCAGGTTCTGCATCTTGTCGTGTCCCTGCGTCCGGTCCCAGTTGGCGACCTGGGAGCCCGCCTTCTTCAGGCCCGAGTACTGGCTGAGCACGGTCTCGTAGCCGTTCGAGCGGGTCGCCGCGTTGTTGTCCGACGGCGAGCCGAGCAGCTCGACGTAGTTGCCCTTCTGGCCGACCCGCTTCACCCATTGCTGCGCCCCGAGCGCCGCACCCTGCGCGTTGTTCGACACCAGCTGCGCCTTGGCCAGGCCTTCCTGGTTGATCTCGGCGTTGACCAGGATCACCGGGATGTTCGCCGCGATCGCCTTCTTCACCGCACCCAGCGAGCCGCTGGCGTTGGCGGGATCCAGGATGATCGCTGCCGCGTGGTTGGTGATGGCGGTGTCGACGAGGTTGCTTTCGGTGTTGGTGTCGCCCTTGGACGCGCCGACGCTGGCCGTGTAGCCGAGCTTCTGCGCTTCCGCCGCCGCCACCTTGCCCTCGGTCAGCCAGTACGGGTTGGACGGGTCGTTGACGATGATCGACATCAGCCCGCCGGCGGCGGCCCGTGCCGGGGCCTGCCCCGCCAGGACGGGAACCGCGGCGGCGAGGGCCGTCAGCGCCAGGAACGTGGACCTCTTGGACATGTACTTGGTCTTCCTTTGCAAGAAACGAAACGAGGACGTCAGCCCGGACGCGGTGCGGATGTCGGCACCCCGCCGGCCGGGCTCGGACTCTTGGGCGCGCGGCGACGGTACTGGACGGCGTTCAGCAGCACGGCCAGCACGATCACCGCACCGGTGAACACCGTCTGCCAGTAGGACGAGATGCCGATGATCACGAGGCCGTCCGACAGGAAGCCGATCACGAAGGCGCCGAGCAGCGTGCCGCGCACGGTGCCGCGGCCGCCGGTCAGCGCCGCACCGCCGATCACCACCGCGGCGATCGCGGTCAGCTCGTACGACACGCCGGCGGTGGGCCCGGCCGAGGTGAGCTGCGACGACAGGATCAGCCCGGCGGCGGCGGCGCAGATGCCGGACAGCACGTACACCGACACCTGCACCCGCTTCACCGGCACCCCCGACAGCTCGGCCGCGCGCTCGTTGCCGCCCGAAGCGTACAGCCAGCGGCCGAACGCCGTCCGGCCGAGCACCAGGTTGCCGGCGATCGCCACCACCGCCAGCACCACCACCCCGATCGGGATGCCCAGCAGGTGGTTGAAGCCGAGCCAGTTGAAGCCGGTGTTGCCGAGTGCGGCACGGCCGCCGAGGTTGTTGTAGGTCAGCCCGTTGGTGATCAGCAGCGCCACCCCGCGCGCCACGTACATCACGCCCAGCGTGGCGACAAAGGCCGGCACCTTGAAGCGCGCGACCAGGACGCCGTTGACCAGGCCGACGCAGCCGCCGAGCACGCAGGTCAGCACCGCCACCACCCAGACCGGCGGATACAGCACCACGCCGAACGCACTCAGCGTCACGCCCTGCATCAGGAACCCGGCGATGACCCCGCTCAGGCCGAGCGTGGATCCCACCGACAGGTCGATGCCGCCGTTGAGGATCACCAGCAGCATGCCGATGGCCAGGATGCCGAAGATCGCCACGTGCGACGTCATGGTCAGGAAGTTGCCGAGCGAGAAGTAGTACGGCGACAGCGCCGAGAACACCGCGATGATCACGATCAGCGCGAAGAACGCCCGCCCTTCGAGCAGCAGCCGGCCGATCTCGAGGTCGCCCGTGAACGCGCCGAGGCCGCTTCGCCTGGGGGATGACACGGTGGTGTTGCTCATGGTGCGGAAACCCTGCCTGTCGCTCGTTCTGCCGGATGCCGTCAGCCGACCACGGCCTCGCCGGAGGCGGCCATGATCTCCTCCTTGGCGACGTCGGGCCCGAACTCGGCGGAGATCCTGCCCCGGCGCATCACCACGATCCGGTGCGCGACGCTGTGGCATTCCTGGACTTCCGAGGTGGAGAACACCACCGCCAGCCCCTGCGCCGCCTTCTCGCCCAGCAGCCGGAACACTTCCGCCTTGGCGCCGATGTCGATGCCGCGCGACGGCTCGTCCAGCAGGATCATCTTCGGACGCGTCGCCAGCATCTTGCCGATCACCACCTTCTGCTGGTTGCCGCCTGACAGCGAGCCGATCGCGGCACCGCCGCCTGCGGTCTTGACGTGCACGTCGCGGATCGAGGCGTCCACCAGCGTGCGCTCGCGCGCCGCCGAGGTGAGCAGCCGCCGGGTGAAGGCGCCGATGTTGGCCAGCGACAGGTTCTGGCCGACGCTCATGGTCTGCACCAGCCCGTCGCGCTGCCGGTCCTCCGGCACCAGCACCAGGCCCTTGTTGATCCGCTCGGCGATGCTGAGCCCCGCGAGCGACCGGCCTTCGAGCAGCACCTCGCCTTCCTGCATCGGCACGCGCCCGGCGACCGCCTCCAGCAGCTCGGTGCGCCCGGCGCCCATCAGCCCGTAGATGCACACGATCTCGCCCGCGCGCACGTCCAGCGACAGGTGGTCCACCACCAGGTTGCCGGAGCCCCCGCCATCGGCCACGCACACGTCGCGCACCGACAGGCTGACCGGCCCGAACGCGTAGCCGCCCGGCGGCGAGCCGCGGTCGTAATGGTCACCCACCATGTTGCGGACGATCCATTGCAGGTCGATGTCCTTCGCCTCGCCGGTCGCGGTGATCGCACCGTCGCGCAGCACCACCGCGTGGTCGGTGATCTGCAGCGCCTCCTCCAGGTGGTGCGAGATGTAGACGATCGACACGCCGCGCGCGGTCAGGTCGCGGATCACCTTGAACAGCACCTCGACCTCGGCCGCACTCAGCGCCGAGGTCGGCTCGTCCATGATCAGGATGCGCGCGTCCACCGACAGCGCGCGCGCGATCTCCACGATCTGCTGCTGACCTAGGCGCAGCGCCTCGACCGGGGTGGAGGGCTCAATCTCCTCTTCCAGCTCCGTCATCAGCAGCCGCGTCTGCCGCGCCTCCTCGGCGAAGTCGACGCCGGTCCTGGTGCGGATCTCGCGGCCGAGGAAGATGTTGTCGCGCACGCTGAGGTTCGGCGCCAGGCTCAGCTCCTGGTGGATGATGGAGATGCCCTGGTCGCGCGCCTCCACGGTGGAGGCGAAGCGGACGCGACGCCCGTCCAGCGTGATCTCGCCCGAGGTCGGCGTGGTCACCCCGGACAGGATCTTCATCAGCGTCGACTTGCCGGCGCCGTTCTCGCCGAACAGCGTCGTGACCTTGCCGCGGTGGATGTCGAAGTTCACGCCCTTCAGCGCCTGCGTGCTGCCATAGGTCTTGACGACGTTGCGCGCCGACAGCACCACCTCGTCGGCGGCATCCCGGGGCTGCACCGCCGCACTCATTGCACGTCCAGCTTCACCGGCGTCACCTGCCAGGCGCTGCTGTCGGTGAGCTGGAACACGCCCGCCACCGACACGGTCTTTCCCTGGAGGTTGCCGACGTCGACCCTGGACAGCACCGCCTTCTTCATCTCGTTGTTCAGCGCCGCGCCCGCGTTCTGGTACTCGATCTGGTTGTGGAACTGCCCGAAGCTGATGGTGCCGGTGGC
Organism: uncultured Acetobacteraceae bacterium; assembly: GCA_964245705.1. Lineage (GTDB taxonomy): Bacteria > Pseudomonadota > Alphaproteobacteria > Acetobacterales > Acetobacteraceae > Lichenicola. The sequence continues at coordinate 1,753 of CAXTOD010000185.1, read as the reverse complement.
GTCGCGCAGGTCGGTGCCGATGATCGCAGGGCCCAGCTGCAGGCTGATCTGCGTGGAGGAGGGCATGCCCGCCACGGCGACAACGTCATCGCCCGAGTCGTTCTTGCTCACCTTGCCGGTGAACTTCACCGAAAACTCCGGCCCCGCATCCGACGCCACCCCATACTGCTTGCCCGCCGCGTCCTGGTCCTTGGCCAGGGCGGCCGCCAGGGTGGCGGCGTCGACCGCGCGGCCTTCTACCGCCGCCTGCACCTTCGGGAACTCCGTCTTCCCATAGGACGCGGGCGAGAACACGTCGGCCTGCACGTCGGCGGACGAGCCGATGCGTACCACCCGGGTGTCGAGCGCCATCGCGACCACCAGGACTGCGACTGCACCCGACAGCAGCGCCAGCCGCAGCCCCGGCCTGCTCCGCGCGGCGACCGTGCCGCTCATTCCGGGATCAGCACGATCTTGATCGAGCCTTCGCCCTTCTTCATCAGCTCGAAGCCGTGCTTGAACTCCGACAACGGCAGCTTGTGCGTCACCACGCCCTCGGTCGGCAGCCGGCCGTCGCCGATCGCGGCAATGGTGAGCGGGTAGCAGTACGGCCCCAGATGCGCGCCGTACAGGTCGAGCTGCTTGCGATCGGAGATGATCGACCAGTCCGCCGTCACCTCGTGGCCGAACACCGAGAACTCGACGAAGCGGCCGAGCTTGCGGATCATGTTCAGCCCCTGCGTCACGCTGCTCTCGTGGCCGGTCGCCTCGATGTACACGTCGCAGCCGTAGCCGTCGGTGAGCGCCTTGACCTTGGAAACCACGTCCTCCTTGAACGGGTTCATCACGATGTCGGCGCCGAACGTCTTGGCCAGCTCCAGCCGGTCCTCCTTGCCGTCCAGCACGATCAGCGTCGACGGGTTCTTCAGCCGCGCCGCCCCCACCATGCCGAGCCCGAGCGGCCCTGCGCCCGACAGCACCACCACGTCGTCGAGCTGGATCAGCCCGCGGTTCACCGCGTGCACCGAGCACGCATAGGGCTCGACCAGCACCGCCTTCTCCATCGGGATGGAGTCCGGCACCTTGTGGGTGCGGCTTTCCTTCGGAAAGCGCATGTACTTGGCCATGCCGCCGTTGACGTTGTTCTGGAAGCCGTACACGTCGTGCCGCTCGCACATCCAGTACTCGCCGCGCGAACAGTAGCGGCAATGCTCGCACGGCACGATCTGCTCGGAGATCAGCCGGTCGCCCACCTTGTACTTGCCCGCCGCCTGGACGTTTGCGCCCACCTCGACCGCGCGGCCGATGAACTCGTGGCCGGGGATCATCGGCGCCTTGACGTAGCGGGCCTGTCCCTTGTTGTCGCCCCAGAACGAGGGTGCTCCGCCGAACGTCTTGATGTCGCTGGCGCAGATGCCGCAGGCCTCGACCTCGATGATGATGTCGTCGGGGCCGGCGCGCGGCACGTCGACCTCCTCCAGCCGGTAGTCGCCTGGCTCGTAGGCGACCACCGCCGTCATCTTCGCCGGAAGGGTGACCGACGGGGTCGCGCCGTCGGGAGTGATGCTGTCCATGGAACGCTCCTTGGGTCTTGAGGCTCAGCCGGCCTGGCCGGCGAGGTGCCGGGCCAGGCCGTCCGCCAGGGTGCGGAGAATGAGGTCGCAGGAGGCGGCGCCGGCATCCAGCACGCCGCGCGACCGCTCGCCGAGGCGGCTCGCCCGCCCCAGCCTCGCCACCAGGTCGCGCGTCGCCTCCAGCCCGTCGCTGGCAGCAC
>CAXTOD010000184.1:0-5871 GCA_964245705.1 uncultured Acetobacteraceae bacterium | reverse complement strand
AGGCGGAGCGGCTGCTGTTCTGGGCCGGCCGCAAGGCGACGTTCCCGGCGGTCGGCCGCCTGTCGCCGGACTACTACTGCATGGACGGCAGCATCCCGCGCAAGCGGCTGGGCGAGGTGCTGTCGCGGATCCGGCAGATGGAGGGCGCCTACGGTTTGCGCGTGGCCAACGTGTTCCATGCCGGCGACGGCAACCTGCATCCGCTGATCCTCTACGACGCCAACCAGCCGGGCGAGCTCGCGCGGGCGGAGGAGTTCGGCAACGACATCCTGCGCCTGTGCGTCGAGGTCGGCGGCGTGCTCACCGGCGAGCACGGCGTCGGGATCGAGAAGCGCGACCTGATGGGCGTGATGTTCGACAAGCCCGACCTCGACCAGCAGCAGCGGCTGAAATGCGCCTTCGACCCGGACAGCCTGCTCAACCCGGGCAAGGTGTTCCCGGAGCTGTGCCGCTGCGCCGAACTCGGGCGCGTGCACGTCCATGCGGGGCAGGTGCGGTTTCCCGAGCTGCCGCGGTTCTGAGAGGCCGGCATGACCGCGTTCCATCCGACGGACGCCGCCGAGCTCCGGCAGATCGTGGCCTGGGCCGCCGACGGGTCGCAGGGCCTGGAGATCGTCGCCGGCGGCAGCAAGCGCACGCTCGGCCGGCCGGGCGCCACCAACCACGCACTGCACATGGATGCCTTCAACCGCATCGTCGACTACGACCCGGCCGAGCTGGTGCTGACCGCGGCGGCCGCCATCCCGATGCGCGAGGTGCAGGCACTGCTCGACGCGCACGGGTAGATGCTCGCCTTCGAGCCGCCGGACTGGGGCGACCTGCTGCCGGCGGAGCCGGGAGGCGCGCGGGAACCGACCTTGGGCGGGGTGATCGCCTGCAACCTGTCCGGGCCGCGCCGGGTGCGGGCCGGCGCCGCGCGCGACCACCTGCTCGGGCTTGCCGCGGTGAACGGACGGGGCGAAGGCTGGAAGGCCGGCGGCACCATGGTGAAGAACGTCACCGGCTACGACCTGTGCAAGCTGCAGGCCGGCGCCTACGGCACGCTGTCGGTGCTGACCGAGCTGACGGTGCGCGCGCTGCCGCGGCCGGAAGGCAGCAGCAGCCTGGTGTTGGGCGGCCTCGCCGACGAGACGGCGATCCGCACCCTGCTCACGGCGCTCAACACGCCGCACGAGGTGTCCGCAGCCGCGCACCTGCCGGCGGCGGCGGCGGGCGGCGGCGCGATGACGGTGCTGCGGCTGGAAGGGCCGCCGCCCTCGGTGGCGTATCGGCTGGAAGCGCTGGAAGCCCTGCTCGGGCGCGGCGTCCGGCTGCAGGCGGCCGAAAGCACTGCCTTCTGGAAGGAGATCGGCGCGGTGCAGCCGCTGCTCGGCCGTTTAGACAGCGTCGTCTGGCGGATCTGCCCGACGCCGGCCGCGGCCCCTGCGGTGCTGGACCGGCTGAAGGCGCGACATGCCGGGGCGGACGGGTTCTACGACTGGGGCGGCGGCCTGCTCTGGCTCGCCCTCGACCCGGCGGAAGCCGGGCCGGATTGCGCGGCATCCGCCGTGCGCGAGGAGGTCGGGCGGGTCGGCGGCCACGCGACGCTGCTGCGCGCACCGGAGGCGGCGCGCGAGCGGATCGCCGTGTTCGAGCCGGGGCCGCCGCCGCTCCAGGCCCTGTCCCGGCGGGTCAAGGCCGGCTTCGATCCCAAGGCGATCCTGAACCCGGGCCGCATGCAGCGGGGAGCCTGACCATGCAGACGCGCTTCAGCGCCGAACAGCTGGCCGATCCGGACACCGCCGAAGCGGCGGGGGTGATCCGCACCTGCGTCCATTGCGGGTTCTGCACCGCCACCTGCCCGACCTATGCCCTGCTCGGCGACGAGCTCGACAGCCCGCGTGGCCGGATCTACCTGATCAAGGACATGCTGGAGAACGACCGTCCCGCCACCGAAACGGTGGTGAAGCAAGTCTACCGCTGCCTGTCCTGCCTGTCCTGCATGAGCACCTGCCCGTCCGGCGTGAACTACATGCACCTGGTCGACCACGCGCGCCACCACATCGAGAAGACCTACACCCGCCCGTGGCGCGACCGGGCGATGCGCCGCCTGCTCGGGTTCGTGCTGCCGCGGCCGGCGCTGTTCCGCCTGTCGCTGCAGGCGTCGCTTCTGGGAAGGCCGCTGCGGCGCTGGATGCCGGGGCAGCTTCGCGTGCTGCTCGACCTGGCGCCGCGCCGCGTGCCGCGCGCGTCGAGGATGGACCGGCCGCAGCGGTTTCCCGCCGCCGCCCCGCGCGTCAGGCGCGTGGCGCTGCTCAGCGGCTGCGCGCAGCGGGTGCTGGCGCCAGGCATCAACGAGGCCACGATCCGGCTGCTGACCCGGCACGGCTGCGAGGTGGTGGTGGTGGCGCCGGGCGCCGGCTGCTGCGGAGCCCTGACCCATCATCTCGGCCAGGGCAGCCATGTGGCCGCACGCGCCAACATCCTGGCCTGGGACCGGGAGATCGAGGGCGGCGGGCTGGACGCCATCGTCATCAACGCGTCCGGCTGCGGCACGACGGTAAAGGACTACGGCTTCATGTTCCGAAACGACCCGGCACTCGCGGAGCCCGCGCGCCGCGTCTCGGCGCTGGCACGCGACGTCACCGAGCTGATGAGCGAGATCGGCCTGCAGCCGCACGTCATCCAGACCGGCCAGCGTGTCGCCTACCACAGCGCCTGCTCGCTTCAGCACGGCCAGCGGGTGCGCGACGAGCCGAAGCGGCTGCTCTCGGCGGCAGGATTTCCGTCCTGGACGTCCCGGAAGGCCACCCCTGCTGCGGCTCCGCCGGAACCTACAACCTGCTGCAGCCGGAGATCGCGACGCGGCTGCGCGACCGCAAGGTCGCCAACATCGAACGCATGACGCCCGAGCTGATCGCCGCCGGCAACATCGGCTGCATGACGCAGATCGGAGCGGGAACGATCATTCCGGTGCTGCACACGGTGCAGCTGCTGGACTGGGCGACCGGCGGCCCGCGGCCGGACAACCTTCCGGGTTGAGAACATCCGCGGGCAGAAAAGAAAGAAGATCAACCACCGGAGGAGTCCATGTTCAAGCAAGTGCTGACGCCGGTCGCCGGCAGCCTGTCGTTGTCCTTTCTCGTCGCCGCGCTGCCGATCGTGGTCGTGCTGGCGCTGCTCGGCGTGCTGCGCCGGCCGGCCTGGCAGGCATCCCTGGCCGGTCTTCTGGCAGCCTTCGTGATCGCGGTCGCGGTGTGGCGCTGCCCGCCTCGCCTGGCGCTCGACAGCATCGCCGCAGGCGCCACCTTCGCCCTGTGGCCGGTGATGTGGATCGTGTTCAACGCCCTGCTGCTCTACAACGTCGCGGTCATCTCCGGCCGGTTCGACGCCTTCCGCGACTGGGTGATCGAGCACCTGCCGAACGACCGCCGCATCGTGCTGGTGGTGATCGGCTTCTGCTTCGGCTGCCTGCTTGAAGGCGTGTCGGGCTTCGGCACCCCGGTCGCGATCACCAGCGCGCTGCTGATCCTGGTCGGCTTCCCGGCGCTCGAGGCGCTCACCTTCACGCTGATCTTCAACACCGCGCCGGTGGCGTTCGGCGCGCTCGAGGCTCCGGTCACCGTGCTCGGCCAGGTCACCGGCATCCCGGCGGCGACGCTCGGCGCGATGATCGGGCGGCAGCTGCCGCTCCTGGCCCTGCTGCTGCCGTTCTACGTGATGGCGATCTATGGCGGCCTGCGCTCGGTGCGCGCGCTGTGGCCGATGCTGCTGGTCGCGGGCGGCAGCTTCGCCATCTCGCAGTTCGTTTCTGCCAACTACCTCGACTACGCGTTGACCGACGTGCTGTCGTCGTTGACGGCGCTGGTCGCGACGCTGGGCTTCCTGCAGCTGTGGTCGCCGCGGCCCGACGCGAAGTTCGCGATCCACGCCCGACCCTCCGCGGCAACCGGCCTGAGGCTGGCGCGCGCGGTCGGCGCGGACGTCACGGCAAGCCGGAACGCCAAGGCCATTCCCGGCTGGCAGGGCTGGATTCCCTGGGTGACGGTGTCGGTCGTGGTCATCGTCTGGACGCACCTGAAGATCTTCGCCATCGGCCAGCGGACGGTGTCGTGGCCAGGCCTGCACAACCAGGTCTTCATCACCCTCTACGGCAGGCCGTATGCCGCCAACTGGGTGTTCCAGCCCCTGGCCACCGGGACCGCAATCCTGTGCGCGGTGATCATCACGGCAAGCCTGGTCGGCCTGCCTGTGCGCCAGATCGGCCACGCCATGCGGATCACGTTCAAGCAGAGCCGCATCGCCATCCTGACCGTGATGCTGATCGTGAGCCTCGCCTACCTCATGAACTATTCGGGCCTGAACTATTCCCTCGGCCTCGGCGTCGCCTCGGTCGGCGTCTTCTTTCCGCTGCTGTCCTCGTTTCTGGGCTGGGTCGCGGTGTTCCTGTCGGGAAGCGACACCTCCGGCAACGCCCTGTTCGGCAACCTCCAGGTGGTGGCGGCCCACCAGCTCGGCCTCAGCCCCGTGCTCATCGCCGCCTCGAACTCCTCGGGCGGCGTCATGGGCAAGATGATCTCGCCGCAGAACATCGCCACCGGGGTGACGGTGACCGCCCTCAAGGGCCACGAGGGTGCCGTGTTCGCACGGACGTTCAAGCACAGCGTCGCCCTGACCCTGCTGCTCGGGATCACGGTGGTGCTGCAGCAGTACGTGTTCCCCTGGATGATTCCGTAACGTTCGATCCCGCCACGACGACACGGGAATCCGTCATGATCGTTGCCTCGGTCCTGGCTGCAAAGGGAAAGGAGCTGATCTGCGTGGCGCCGGAAACGCCGATCGGCGAGGTGACGCGGATGCTGCACGCGAACGGGATCGGCGCGGTGCTGGTGATGCAGGGTGGGGTGCTGCTGGGAATCCTGTCGGAGCGCGGGATCGTCCGCGCCCTGGCGCTGCATCCGGGCGGGGTGCGGGCGATGCGGGCCGACAGCGCCATGAAGCCGTTCCGGTGCCAGACGAGCCCGTCGGCGCCGATCGAGGAGGCCATGCAGACCATGACGGACCACCGCGTCCGCTACCTTCCGGTGATGGAGGAGCACCGGCTGGTCGGCCTGCTCAGCGTCGGCGACATCATCAGGGCCAAGCTCGGCCACTCCCTGTCCGAGGTGGAGAACCTCGCCGCCTACATCACCGGCGGCCGGTAGGACGGGACAGGACGTTCCGGGCGTCGGCCGGACCGGCTCATGCCGCCGGACCGCCGGCCGGCACGTTCCGGGCGATGGGCCGCCTCACATGGTCATGTGCGCATGGTCCATCGCCGCAGGTCGCGGGAGCGGATGCCGGCGGAGGGCCTGGAGCTCGCCTTCCAGCGTCATGCCGTGCCGGCCGGATGCAGCCGGATCCGGGTCAAGGTCCCGTCTCAGCCAGCCGGCGGCGTCGATCAGGAACTGGCCCCTGAGGTCGCCGCCAACGGAGCCGCCGCCCACCAGGGCATAGGCGGATCCGGCCGTCCGGTCATCGGCGATGCAGGTCGTCGCGTCCGGACGTGCCGCCGGGTCGGACGTGATCCGCACGGTGACGACGTCCCGGTCCGGCAGGTCGGCTGCATCCCCGAGCACCACGCGGACGATGCGGCCGCGCAGCGCGCCCAGCGTCAGCAGACGGCCTCCGGCGCAGGTCGCCTGCAGCCCGGGCGCCCGCAGCGGAACCGGCCACGCACCGGTGGCCCGCCTCGCCAGCCCGGCATTGCGCGCACGGATGAAGTCGATCAGCGCCCAGCGCTGGTCCTCGGACAGCACGGCCGCGAACCCCGGCATCGCCAGGCCGCCCTGCGGCGCCTCGATGCCGTGCGTCAGCCACCAGAACAGCTCGCCATCGCCGTGATCCCAGAGG
>CAXTOD010000183.1:0-5876 GCA_964245705.1 uncultured Acetobacteraceae bacterium | reverse complement strand
GTCGGGCACGCCGCCGGCCTGCGGCCAGTCGGCCAGGGCGACGGCGGGCGGCAGCTGGAAGCCGATGTCCTTCAGCGTGTCGGACGGCGTCAGCTTGTCGTTCAGCGCCAGCACAGGGATGCGCTCGCCCTTCAGCTTGGACGTCGGTTTCCTCTCCTTGCCGCCGCCGAACAGCTGCGACCCGGGCAGGCGCATGCCTCCGCAGGCGGAGGCGCCGGCGCGGCAACGGGTGCCGGAGCGGATGCCGGTGCCTGAGCCACCGGCTGCGGCTTCGGTGCTCCTGCCGCCGCGGTGCCCCCTTCGCTCACCACGGTCAGCAGCGCGCCCACCTCGACCTCGTCGCCTTCCGACACCTCGTGCGGACCGAGCACGCCGGCGCTGGGAGCGGACACCTCGACGCTGACCTTGTCGGTCTCGAGCTCGACCACCGACTCGTCGGCGGCAACCGGCTCGCCCGGCTGCTTCAGCCAGCGGGCGATGGTCGCGCTGGTGACACTTTCGCCCAGCACGGGGACCTTGATCTCGGCAGGCATCGGTTATCCTCGATCTCTTCTGGGTCCGGCCGGCAGGCCGAGCCGGCCGTCCGGCCTCGCCGGACGAACCTGTGTCATCATGGTTGAGTGGCGGAAGCCGCTCAGGCCGCCTTTTCGCCCGCCGTTTCCCGGATGCCAAGCGCGTCGCGCACCAGGGCCGCCTGCTGCGTCGCGTGGGTGCGCGCGAGCCCGGTCGCCGGGCTGGCCGCCGCCACCCGTCCGGCATAGACCGGGCGCCTCGCCTGCGTTCCGATCCGCGTCAGCACCGCCTCGATCCGGCGGTCGACGAAGTTCCAGGCACCGGCGTTCTCCGGCTCCTCCTGGCACCACACCACCTCGGCGTGGCCATACGGCGACAGGGCCTGGACCAGCTCCTCGGCCGGGAACGGATATACCTGCTCCAGGCGGAGGATCGCCACGTCCGAGAGCTCGCGCTCCCGCCGCTCCGCCAGCAGGTCGTAGTAGACCTTGCCGGAGCACAGCACGACGCGGCGCACCGCCGCCGGCTCGACCGCGTCGTCGGCCTCGCCGATCACCGGCTGGAACCGCGTGCCCTCGGCCATCTCCGCGAGCGGGCTGGTGGCCAGCTTGTGCCGCAGCAGCGACTTCGGCGTCATCACCACCAGCGGCTTGCGGTAGTCGCGGCAGAGCTGCCGGCGCAGGGCGTGGTAGTAGTTGGCCGGCGTGGTGATGTTGCACACCTGCATGTTGTTCTCGGCGCAGAGCTGCAGGTAGCGCTCCATGCGGGCGGAGGAATGTTCCGGCCCCTGCCCCTCGTAGCCGTGCGGCAGCAACATCACCAGGCCGGACATGCGCAGCCACTTGGTCTCGCCCGACGCGATGAACTGGTCGATGATCACCTGCGCGCCGTTGGCGAAATCGCCGAACTGCGCTTCCCACAGCACCAGGGTCTTCGGATCGGCCAGGCTATAGCCGTACTCGAAGCCGAGCACGCCGAACTCGCTCAGCAGCGAGTTGTAAACCTCGATCGCCGCCTGCCCGCCGGCCTCGGCGCCGCGGATGTTGTTCAGCGGCACATACTCGTTCTGGTTGACCTGGTCGATCAGCACCGCGTGGCGCTGGGAAAAGGTGCCGCGCTGGCAGTCCTCGCCGGACAGGCGGACCCGGTGCCCGTCCAGCAGCAGGGTGCCGAACGCCAGCGCCTCGCCGGTGGCCCAGTCGATGCCCTGCCCGCTCTCGAACATGGCCAGCTTGGCCTCGAGCTGGCGGGAGATCTTCGGATTGGCGTTGAAGTCCTTCGGCACGGTGCCGAGCGCCTGGCCGACCAGGCGCAGCGTGTCGAGCGGCAGCCCGGTCGCCCGGTCGGACCCGCTCCCGGCAACCGGCTGCCTCATGCCGGACCAAATCCCTTCCAGCCAGTCCGCCTTGTTCGGGCGGTAGGACTGCGACGCCTTGTAGGCCTCCTCCAGCTGGGCCTGGAACGCGTCCCATCCGGCCTGGGCACCGGCCTGGTCCAGCACCCCCTCCCGCACCAGACGCTCGGCATACAGGGTGCGCGTGGTCGGGCGGGCGCGGATCGCCTTGTACATGGTGGGCTGGGTGAAGGCCGGCTCGTCGCTCTCGTTGTGGCCATGGCGGCGGTAGCACACGATGTCGAGCACGATGTCGGCGGCGAAGCGCTGCCGGAACTCGGCGCAGAGCCTGGCGCAGAACACCACCGCTTCCGGCTCGTCGCCGTTCACGTGCAGGATCGGCGACTGCACCGCCTTGGCGATGTCGGTGCAGTACAGCCCCGAATACGCGTGCGCCGAGACGGTGGTGAAGCCGATCTGGTTGTTGACGATCAGGTGGATGGTGCCGCCGGTGCGGTAGCCGATCAGCTGGCTCATCGCCATGGTCTCGTACACCAGGCCCTGCCCGGCGAAGGCGGCGTCGCCGTGCACCAGGATGCCGAGCGCGCCGTGCCGCTCCCTGGTGTCGCCCGCCATGTCCTGGGCGGCGCGGACCTTGCCCACCACCACCGGGTCCACCGCTTCCAGGTGCGACGGGTTCGGCTGCAGCGAGACGTGCACCGGGTGGCCGGCGATCTCGATGTCGGTGGAGGTGCCGAGATGGTACTTGACGTCGCCCGAGCCCTGCACATCGTCCGGCTTGAAGCTCGCGCCGGCGAACTCGCTGAACACGGCGGTATAGGGCTTGCGAACGACGTTCACGAGCGTGTTCAGGCGTCCGCGATGCGGCATGCCGATCGCCACCGACCGCACCCCGTCCTGCGCCGCCTGGTCGATGATGGTGTGCAGCGCCGGGATCGTGACCTCGCCGCCTTCCAGCCCGAACCGCTTGGTGCCGACATAGCGCTTCTGGCAGAACGCCTCGAAGCCCTCCGCCTCGTCGAGGTGGCGCAGCAGCGCCGTCTTCCCGTCGGCAGCGAGGGCCTCGCGCCAGCTCCTGCCCTCGATCCGGGACTGGATCCATTCGCGCTGCGCCGGGTCCTGCACGTGCATGAACTCGGCGCCGATCGGGCCGCAATAGCTTTGCCGCACCGCGTCCAGGATGGCGCGCATCGGCGCGATCTCGGCGCCCACAAAAGTCGACGCCGCCCGGCCGAGATAGACCGGACGGTCGAGGTCCTGCGGGCCGAAGCCGTAGGTGGCGGGGTCGAGGTCGGCGTGCGACTTCGGCACCTGCAGCCCGAGCGGGTCGAGCCGCGCTTCCAGGTGGCCGCGCACGCGGTAGGCCCGGATCAGCTGCATCGCGCCCAGGCTGTCGTCGGCGCTGGCGCGGACCTGCTCCGCCGTCAGCGACGCCGGCGCCCGAGCACCGGAGGCAGCCGGGGCCGCCGCCGTGGCAGGCGGGGCAGCCGCCGCGAACTCCGCCTGGCGTGGCGCCCAGGAGGCGCCGGCCGCGTCGTGCAGCACCGACAGCGCTTCCTCGTCCATGGCGCCGAACAGCGCCGCGAAGCTCGGGTCGACGCCGTCCGGGTCGGCCGCCCAGCGCGCATACAGATCGGCCAGATAGGTGGCGTTGCCGCCGCTGAAGGCCGTCGCCAGTACGTCAACGCCCGCCATGAATGTTCCCCCAAGGACCCGCCATGTCGTCGGCGGGCCCGGTCATCACACCGTCTCAGATAACAACTCGCGCGCCCGCTCAGCCCATCCATTCGGCGCCGCAGGATTGTCCTCAACGCATGGTATCGTGGCAAACCGATGGCCGGCCGGAGAAATCGGAGATGCCTCGGCCGCCCGCACCCGGCACGTCATCGTCCAGCATCGTCAACATTTCGTAAAGGATGCACCATCCATCCGGATCTTCGGTCGCCCAGCCACGGGATCGCCGGTCAGCGCCCGATCGCCCGGAAGTCGGCGAGCAGCTTCTTCACCGCGTCGCAGGACTTGTCGAAGGCGGCCTTCTCATCGGGCGTGAACTCGACTTCCAGCACCCGCTCCGCACCGCCGGCGCCGATCACCACCGGCACACCGACATAGAAGTCGGTCTGGCCATACTCGCCGTCGAGCTTCACTGCACAGGGCAGGACGCGCTTCTTGTCCTTGAGGAAGCTTTCCGCCATCGCCACCGCGGACGCGGCCGGGGCGTAGAACGCCGACCCCTTCTCCAGCAGCTTGACGATCTCGCCGCCGCCGTTGGCGGTGCGGGTGACGATCGCGTCGATCCGTTCCTGGGTGGTCCAGCCCATCCGGATCAGGTCCGGCACCGGCACGCCGGCCACGGTGGAATAGCGGGTCAGCGGCACCATAGTGTCGCCGTGCCCGCCCAGCACGAAGGCGGTCACGTCCTCCACCGACACGTTGAACTCCTGCGCCAGGAACAGCCGGAAGCGGGCGCTGTCCAGCACCCCGGCCATGCCAACCACCCTGTTGGCCGGCAGCCCCGACTTCTCCTGCATCACCGCCACCATCACGTCGAGCGGGTTGGTGATGACGATCACGAACGCGTCCGGGGCGTGCGTACGGATGCCCTCGGCGACGGTGGTGATCACCTCGGCGTTCTTGGACAGCAGGTCGTCGCGCGACATCCCCGGCAGGCGTGGGAAGCCAGCGGTGACGATCACCACGTCGGCGCCGGCGATCGCAGCGTACTCCGAGCCACCGGTCAGCGCGCAGTCGAAGCCGTCGACGGGCGAGGACTGGGCGATGTCGAGCGCCTTGCCGGCGGCGACACCCCCGAACACGTCGAACATCACCACGTCGCCCAGTTCCTTGAGGCCGATGAGGTGGGCGAGCGTGCCGCCGATGTTGCCGGCGCCGATGAGCGCGATCTTACTGCGTGCCATGTGTTGTCCCCCGGGAATACGGGTTGAAGGATGGAGCACCCGCCGGGAGAACCGGAACCAGCCGGAAGGCGGCCCGTGCTAGTCCTTCGGACCGAACCCTACAAGTGCATCCGCCGCGGGACGGTTCTCCGTCAGCCGAGATGCGGCAGCGCCAGATAGGCCTCCGTCTGCATCTCCTCCAGCCGCGACGCGGTGCGCTCGAACGCGTCCGCCCCCTCGCCGCGCCGGTAGATCCGGTCCGGCTGGTCGGCGGCGGAGGCGATCAGCTTGACCCTGGCCTCGTAGAGCGCGTCCACCAGCACGATGAAGCGGCGCGCCAGGTCGAAGTTCTCCGGCCCCAGGCGGGGGATGCCGTCGAGCAGGAGGGACGGGAAGCGGGTCGCGATCGCCAGGTAGTCCCCGGCGCCCAGCGCCTGCGCGCACAGGGCGTCGAAGTCGAACCGCGCCGCCTCCGCGCAGGCGACCGGCACCGGGAGCCGGCGCCCCATCACCTCCAGCTCCTCCGCGTGCGGCTCGGCGCCGCCGGCCAGCCGCTGGAAGACCTGGTCGAGTGCTCGTTCCGCACGGTCGTCGGCCGGCACGTGCCAGGTGGGCAGGCCGCGCAGCTGGCCGCGCCGGTAGTCGCGCGGGCTGTCGAGCAGCACGGTGTCGAGCTCCTCCCTGATCCGGGCGATGAACGGCTTGAAGGCGTCGGCCCCGGGCCGGTTCTGGAACAGCTGCTCGGGCAGGGTGTTGGAGGTCGCCACGATCACCACCCCGCGGGCGAACAGGGCGTCGAACAGCCGGCCCAGGATCATGGCGTCGGCGATGTCGTTCACCTGGAACTCGTCGAAGCAGAGCAGCGCGGCTTCCGCCGCCACCGCGTCGGCCAAAGGCGGGATCGGGTCGGCCAGGTCCGGCTGCATCCGCTTCAGCCGGTGCACGCGGCCATGCACCTCCTGCATGAAGCGGTGGAAGTGGATCCGCCGCTTGGGCAGCATCGCCGCCTGGGCGAAGAACAGGTCCATCAGCATCGACTTGCCGCGACCGACCGCGCCGACTAGGTAGACGCCGCGCGGCAGGGGATGCCGCGGCCGCCGCCCGAGCAGGCG
>CAXTOD010000182.1:0-5887 GCA_964245705.1 uncultured Acetobacteraceae bacterium | reverse complement strand
GGCCATCACCGTGCCGCGCGAGTATGGCGGTGCGGCGGTGGGTGCCGGCACCCTGGCCGAGGTCACGGCGCTGATCTCGGCCGCCGATGGTAGCCTGGGGCAGATCCCGCAGAACCATTTCTTTGTGGTCGAGGCGATCCGCCTGACCGCTACGGAAGAACAGAAGCGGCATTGGTTCGGGCGCGTGCTGGCCGGCTGCCGCTTCGGCAACGCGCTGAGCGAGACCGGCACGAAGGACGTGCACGACTACCGCACCCGGCTTCGCCGCGAGAACAACCGGCTTCGTCTCGACGGCCGCAAGTTCTACTCGACCGGCGCCCTGTTCGCGCACACCGTGGCGGCCCTTGCCAGAGACGACGAGGACCGGATCGTGTTCGCGCTGGTCGACCCGGCCACGCCGGGCGTCACGCTGCACGACGACTGGTCCGGCATCGGGCAGCGCACTACCGGAAGCGGCACCACCGTGTTCGAGGACGTGTCCGTGGAGCCGGCGAACGTGATCCCGTTCGGCGACGCCTTCGACCGGCCGACGCCGATGGGACCGCTGGCGCAGATCATCCACGCCGCGGTGGATATCGGCATCGGCCGCGAAGCGATCGCCGAGACGATCGACTTCGTGCGCCGCCATGCGCGCCCCTGGATCGACAGCGGCGTCGGGCGCGCTTCCGACGACCCCTACACCGTGTCGCTGGTGGGCGAGCTCGTGATCCGGCAGAATGCGGCGGAGGCGCTCCTGGTGCGGGCGGGGCGCATGGTCGACGCGGCGACGCATGCCCCGGACGAGGACAGCGTCGCGCGCGCCTCGATCGCGGTTGCGGAAGCCAAGGCGCTCGGCACGGAGGCCGCGCTGAACGCCGCCAACCGGCTGCACGAGCTCGGCGGAACCCGCTCGACCCTGGCCACGCACAACCTCGACCGCCATTGGCGCAACGTCCGCACCCATACCCTGCACGACCCGGCGCGCTGGAAATACGCGGCCATCGGCAACTACCACCTGAACGGGACCAGGCCGCCGCGACACGGTGCGCTGTGACCGTCACCCCCGCCGGTGACGGCACGGACGCGCTCGCCATGCACGGCCTGGTCAAGACCTTCGGCGCCACCCGCGCCCTGGACCAGGCGAGCCTCGTGGTGCGGCCCGGCAGCGTGCACGGGCTGATCGGGCAGAACGGCGCCGGCAAGTCGACGATCGTGAACATCCTGAACGGGCTGGTGATCCCGGAAGCCGGAACCATCGCGGTGGACGGCATCCCGGTCGCGGCGGCTCCCCGCGCCATCGAGCGGCTCGGCGTCCACATCATCCACCAGGAGCCGCTGCTGGTGCCCGGCTTCACCGTGGCCGAGGCGTTGTTCCTCGGCCACGAGCCGGGATCCGGGCCGCTCGTGTCCTGGCGGGCCATGCGCCGGCAGGCGGAGGAGGCGATCGCATCCCGGTTCGGGCTGGAGCTCCGCGGCGACGAGCCGGTGGACGGCCTCGGTGCCGCGGAGCGCCAGATCGTGCAGATCACCCGGTCGCTGCTGAAGCGGCCGCGCGTGCTCGTGTTCGACGAGCCCACCGCTTCCCTGGTGCGCTCGGAAGCGAACCGCTTGTTCGCGATCATCCGCCGGCTGCGCGAGGAGGGCACCGCGATCGTCTACGTGTCGCACTACCTCGAGGAGGTGCGCGACCTGTGCGACACCGTCACGGTGCTCCGGAACGGCCGCAACGTCGCGACGGTCGATCCCCGGCACACCACTGTCGCGGAAATGGCATCGCTCATGATCGACCGGGACATCGGCGACATGTTTCCGGAGCGGACGGGCGCGCCCGGCGCTCCCATCCTCGAGCTCAGGTCGCTTGGCCAGGCAGGGGCCTTCGCCGACATCTCCTTCGCGCTCCGGAAAGGCGAGATCCTTGGCCTCACCGGGCTGGTCGGCTCGGGCGCCAAGAACCTGTTGAACTGCCTGTTCGGCCTCGATTTTGCCGACCGCGGCACGGTCCTGCTGCGCGGACGCGAGGTGACGCTGCGGTCGCCCGGCGATGCGGTGCGGCACGGGATCGGCCTGGTGCCGGAGGACCGGCGCCGGCAGGGCGTGGCGCTCGACGCCTCGGTGGCCGAGAACACGACGCTCGCGAGCCTCAAGGGTTTGGTCCGCCGCGTCCTGATCGACCGGCGCCTGCAGCGCGACGCCGTCGACCGGCTGATCCGACGCCTCGCGATCAGGACCCCAGGCCAGGACGCGCCGGTCCGCGCGCTCAGCGGCGGCAACCAGCAGAAGGTGGCGCTGGCGAAGTGGCTAGGCGCGGGGGCCACCCTGTTCCTGCTCGACGAGCCGACGGTCGCCGTGGACGTGGCGGCGAAGGTCGAGATCTACCGCCTGCTCGCCGAACTGGCGGCCGGAGGTGCCGCGGTGCTGCTCCTGTCGACCGACCTCGCCGAACTGCGCGGGCTCGCGGACCGGGTCCTGGTCATGCACCGGGGCCGCATCGTGCGCGAGCTGTCCGGGCGGGACGCGAGTGCGGACGAGCTCCTCGCGGCGGCCTCCGGCGCACCGGACGGGCTCGCCGCATGAACGCCGACGCCTTCGGGCGCGGTTCCGCCTCCGCCCCGCCGCAGGTTTCGGCGCGCAGGCAGGCCGCCCGGCGCCGGCCCGGCACGCGCAGCGTCGTGCGCCTGGCCTCGATCGCAGCACTCGTTCTCGCCCTCGGCGCTTTCGCGATCGCGGCACCGGGCTTCGCGACTACGGTCAACCTGGCCAACGTCATCGAGCAGTCGACCGTGCTGGCACTGCTTGCCTTTGGCATGACCATCGTGGTGATCGCCGGCGGGTCCGACGTCATACGCGGCGGCATCGACCTGTCCCTCGCCGCCAACCTCGGCCTGTGCGACGCCGTGTATGCCACCGTCTCCAACGCCGGCCACGGCGACGCCCTCGCGGCCGGCCTCGCCCTTGGCACCGGCGCCGCGGTCGGGCTGGTCAACGCCGTCGCCGTGACGGGCTTCGGCGTGCTGCCGCTGCTGGCGACCCTCGCCACCATGAACGTGTGCGCCGGCGCCGAGCTGGTGATCACGCAGAACACCGTGCTCGGCACGAGCTCGCCGCTTCTCGGTTTCATCTCCGGTGCCGCGGCGTTCGGCCTTTCGGCGACCGACTGGATCCTGGTCGCGACGACGGTGTTGCTCCTGTTCGTCATGCACGCGACGCCGATCGGGCTTCGCCTCCGCGCGGTCGGCGGGCACGAGCGGGCGGCCCGCGCGGCAGGATTGCCGGTCCGCTTCCTTGGCGCCGGTGCTTATGTGGCGGCAGGCCTGCTGGCTGGCCTGGCGGCAATCGTCCAGGCGGCCCGCCTGTCCGGCAGCTCGCCCGGATCGGGCGACATCCTCCTGTCTGTGGTCCTGACCAGCCTGCTCGGCGTGGTGCTTTCGCGCCGCCTACAGCCGACGATCGGCGGCACGCTCGCGGCCGTGCTGTTCATCGGATGCCTCAACAACGGCTTCCAGCTCGTGAACGTGTCGAGCTACTTGGTGAACGGCATCGAGGGCGCGCTGATCCTGTCGGTCGTGGCGCTGCGGTCGATGACGCAGCGCTCCGGGCGGCCGGGAAGGGCCTGATGTCCGCCACGTCGCCGCCATCCGCCATCCGCCGGGATTTCGCCGGTGCCATCCGCATCGTGCTGCCGGTCGTCATGCTCGTGCTGGTCGTGGCGTTCGCCGTAGCGTCCCCGACCTTCCGCACCGCCGGCAATGTCGTGCACATCCTGGTCAACGACGTCACCCTGCCCGCCATCGCGGCGCTCGGGATGACGCTGGTCGTGTCCACCGGCGGCATCGACCTGTCCGTCGGCACGGCGGCGGACCTGGCATCGCTGGTCTGCGCGTCCGTGGTCGCGGCCGGGGGTGCCGTCGTGCCGGCGCTGGCGGGCGGCCTCGCCGCGGCGCTGGGCGTCGGCCTGCTGAACGCCGTCCTGGTCACGGGGCTGGGCATCGCGCCGTTCCTGGCGACGCTCGGGGTGCTGTTCATCGGCGAAAGCGTCCAGCAGCTCGCGACGAACGGCGGCGCCCCCATCTACGTCGTGTCCGACTTCCCGCGCCCGCTGGATTGGCTGGCGCACGGCGCCCTGTTGTCGGTGCCGGTGCCGGTGCTGCTGCTGGGCGCCGCCTCCTTGATCGTCCGGGTGCTGCTCGCCCGCACCATCTACGGCCGTCGCGCCCGGGCGATCGGCGTCGGGCCGGTGGTGGCCCGCTATTCCGGCGTGCCGGTGCGGCGGGTCCTGTTCACGACCTATGTCCTGTCGTCGCTGCTGTGCGGGGTCGCCGGGCTGCTGCTGCTCGGAACGGTGAGGTCATACGTGCCGCTGTCCGGCAACGCGTTCCTGCTGGACGCGATCGGCGCCGTCTTCCTCGGCACGACGATCAGCCACGACGCGCGCCCGAACGTCGGCGGCACCCTGCTCGGCGTGCTCCTGTTCGGCGTGCTCCGGAACGGGCTGCTCCTGGTCGGATGGAACTTCTACTGGCAGCAGGTCGCGATCGGCCTCCTCGTCCTTCTCGTGCTGGGCGCCAGCTTCGGCGCCCGCCGCGCGGAGCAGGCACGGTGACGGGGCCGCACGCGGGAAAAACCTCCAACAAGGGAAACCCTTCATGATGCTCCGACCACCGGGCTCCGTCCTCCTCGCTGCCTTGGCGAGCGCCTGCTGGGTGCTTGCGGCAACCTCGCTCGCGCGGGCCGACGCGCCCAGCCTCAAGGGCAAGCGCGTGGGCATCACCGTGGCCGGCACCGAGCACTACTGGGACCTCAAGGCCTACCAGGGCCAGATCGACGAGGTGAAGCGGCTGGGCGGCACCCCCATCGCGCTGGATGCCGGGCGCAACGACAGCCGGCAGATCGGCCAGATCCAGACCCTGATCGCGCAGAAGCCGGACGTGATCATCGAGCAGCTCGGCAGCGCCCCCGTGCTGCAACCCTGGCTGAAGAAGATACGTGATGCCGGCATCCCGTTGTTCACGGTGGACACGGTGTCGCCGTCCAGCCTCAACGATACCACCTCCGACAACTACGGCATCGGCGAGAAGCTGGCGCTGCAGATGGCGAGCGACCTCGGCGGCCACGGCCGGATCGTCGTGTTCAACGGCTTTTACAGCGTTCCGGTCTGCGCGATCCGCTATGACGAGCTCCGGCTGGTGCTGAAGGCCTTCCCTGGTATCATAATTATCGAGCCGGAACTGCGCGACGTGATCCCGAACACGGTGCAGAACGCCTACGCCCAGGTCACCGACATGCTGGCGAAGTACCCCCATGACGGCGACGTGTCGGCGGTCTGGTCGGCCTGGGACGTGCCCCAGGTCGGCGCGACCCAGGCCATCGCCGCCGCGCACCGCACCGGCATACGCACCTACGGCGTGGATGGCAGCCCCGACGTGGTGAAGATGGTCGCCGATCCCGCTTCGCCGGCGGGCGCCGTGGTCGCGCAGCAGCCTTATCTCATCGGCCGCACCGCCGTCGATAACGCCGCACGCTACCTTGCCGGCGACCGAAGCGTCCCGGCCTACACCTTCATACCGTCGGTGCTGGTAACGAAGGCGAATGCGTCGGTTTCCGTCAAGGCAATCGGCACGGGAGGCTGACGAGACGGACGTCGGTGGCCGCGCGCAACGCAGCCACGGCGCCAAGCATTTCGTTCTCGCTTCCAGGAAAGATGGTCCGGCCTTGCCGGGGTGGTTGCCCCCGGCTGCCAACACCCGGCTAGAGCGGGATAGCCTGAGGCTGAATGGGGTTCGGGATTCCCTCCGGATGAGAAATCTGATTCAAGATGCTGGCTGGATCTGAGGCCAGCATCGATGGGTCTCGGCAGCATTGTCACGTTGTTCGAGGCTGGTTTGTGATGTTTTCTAAAGAGCGGCTTTAC
>CAXTOD010000181.1:0-5914 GCA_964245705.1 uncultured Acetobacteraceae bacterium | reverse complement strand
CCGGCGGAACGGCATGCCGAGGCGGCCGGCGAGCGCCGCGGCCGGCCCGGATCCGGGCGGCTCGATCACCCAGACCGGCGGTTCGGGCAGCACCAGAAGCCTCGTCGTCTCCATCGCTCCACGTCCTTCGCCGGCAGCGATGGATTTTCGCCGCCGGCTTGGATAGTGGAGGCAGAAGCGGCTTGCATAAAGGGATCACGCGCATGACCACGGAGTCGGGAACGGCCGGACGCCATCAGCTCCCGCCGGTGCGCACCGCGCCCACCGACTGGGACCGGGACGCTGCCCTGACCACGGCGCAGCTGCTGCTGGAGATCAAGGCGATCAACTTCCGGCCGGAGGAACCGTACACCCTGACCTCCGGCTGGAAGTCGCCGGTCTACATCGACTGCCGCCGCATAATCTTCTTCCCGCGCGCCCGGTCCAAGATCGTCTCGCTGGGGGTGGAGAAGATCGGCCGCCACGTCGGCTACGAGAGCATCGACGTGGTCGCCGGCGGCGAGACCGCCGGCATTCCGTTCGCCGCCTGGATCGCCGACCGCCTGTCGCTGCCGATGGCCTACGTGCGCAAGAAGCCGAAGGGCTTCGGGCGCAACGCGCTGATCGAGGGCGACGTGCCGGAAGGCAAGCGCACCCTGCTGGTCGAGGACCTCACCACCGACGGCGCCTCCAAGATCACGTTCGCGCGCTCCCTGCGCGAGGCCGGCGCCGTGGTCGACCACACCTTCGTGGTGTTCTTCTACGGCGTGTTCCCCGGCGCGCACCGCACCCTGGGGGAGATGGGCGTGTCGCTGCACGCGCTGTGCACCTGGTGGGACGTGCTCGAGGCCTGCGCGGAGCGGCCCTACTTCTCCGAGACCGCCGCCGCCGAGGTCCGCCGCTTCCTGGAGGACCCGTGCGCCTGGTCGGCCAGGCACGGCGGCGTCGCCAGCGCGGAGGAGGCCCTGGCCCGGAAGAGCAAGCCGGAAGGCTGAGCCCATACCGTCATGACCGGAGGACTGCTCGCCTTCGACTCCGGGATCGGCGGCCTGTCCGTGGTGCGCGAGCTGCGGGCGCTGCTCCCCCACGCCACGATCGACTACCTGGCCGACAACGCGATCTTTCCCTACGGCGAACTGCCGGACGCGGTGCTGGTGGCGCGGGTCCTGGAGCTGCTGGACGTCGCGATCGGCCGGCTGCGTCCGGACGCGGTGGTGATCGCCTGCAACACCGCCAGCACCACCGCGCTGGACGCGCTGCGGGCGCGCCACGAGGTCCCGTTCGTCGGCTGCGTGCCGCCGATCAAGTGGGCCGCCGCGGTCAGCCGCACCCGACATATCGGCCTGCTGG
Source organism: uncultured Acetobacteraceae bacterium (assembly GCA_964245705.1). GTDB lineage: Bacteria > Pseudomonadota > Alphaproteobacteria > Acetobacterales > Acetobacteraceae > Lichenicola. The sequence continues at coordinate 4,585 of CAXTOD010000181.1, read as the reverse complement.
CGACCAGCGCCACCGTGCGCCGCCCCTACCTGCGCGCGCTGCAGACGCGGTTCGCGCCCGACTGCACCCTGATCGCGCATGGCGCACGCGGGCTCGCCGACATCGCCGAGGCCGCATTCCGGCGCCGCCCGGTCGACCGGGACGCGATCCGGCGCGAGCTCGACGGGCTGTTCAACCAGCCCGGCGGCGACCGCATCGACGTGGTGGGCATCAGCTGCACCCATTACGGCTTCCTGCTGGAGCCGCTCCAGGCGCTGTCGCCTCCCCACATCACCTGGCTCGACCCGGCCGGCGCCGTCGCGCGCCGCGCGCAGGCGGTGCTCGACGCCCTGCCCGCCGGACATGCGGACCAGGTCGACCGGGGACGCGGCCAGGCCTGGTTCACCGGCCCGGCAGGGGATCCGGACCGGCTGCGCGCCGGACTGGCCGGCTTCGGCTACGACGGGATGAGGCTGTTCGATGTGGCTCCGGCAAGGGCGTGATCCGGCTGCGCCGCGTCACGCCGTCGCACCGGCGCAACCCGGCAGGCGTGGTCGGTCGCGATGCTGCCCCTACAGGTTCGGCAACGGCGGAGGCTGCGACTCCGGCTCGGCCGGGCGGTTCAGGCGGAAAGCGCCTCGGCGTCCCGGACATCGCGGCGCAACAACAGCGTCAGGGTGGACACCAGGACGAGCGCCGCTCCAAGCCACAGGGCACCGGTGACACCCGGCAGCAGCGCCATCGGGCCGGCCAGCGCGTAGCCGACGGGCAGCAGGCAGAGCGAGCCGAACTGGTCATAGGCCGACACGCGCGACAGCCGCTCCGCCGGGATGACCCGTTGCAGGGTGCTCTCCCACAGCACGTTGACGTTGGCGATCTCGACGCCGGCGAGGAGGAAGCACAGCCCCTGCGCCCAGAACGGGAACGACGCGGCCAGACTGACCGGCAGAAGAGGATACAGCAGCAGCCAGCACAGCACGGCGCGGATCGGCCTGACCGGCCGGAGGCGCAAGGCCAGCGTTGCGCCGACCATCGCGCCAGCACCCATCGACGACAGCAGCATGCCCCAGTGCACGGCGCCCGCAGGCGGATGGGCGAAGATGAGCGCGCCCAGCACCTCGGTGGGTGCCCAGGACAGCATGTGCAGGGTCGCGAACAGGCATACCATCAGCCAGACCCAGGACCTCGCGACGAACTCGGCCCATCCCTCCCGCAGCGCCCGCGGCAGGCCCGGCTGCGTTTCCGGACCCGGTCCGGCCGCCACGGGCCGCAGGCAGGACAGGAGCAGCGCACTGGCGAGGTAGCTCAGGGCGTCCAGCGCGATCGCCCATCCGGCACCGACACCGGCAACCAGCACTCCACCCAGCACCGGCCCGAGAAGCCCTGCGGTCGAGGTTGCCAGCATGAGCGTGCCGTTGGCGCCCGGCAGCAGCCCGGGCGTCACGATCTGCGTCAGCAGCCGGTTCCGTCCCGGCGCGTCCAGCGCGGTCCCCGTCCCGACCAGGGCGGCCAGCACCAGCACCGCGGCAAGCGGCGCCGGGCCGGCCAGCAGCAGCATCGCCAGCACCCCCTGGGCCGCGGCGCGGAGGAGGTCTGCCGCCACCATGACCGGCCGCGGCGCGAACCGGTCTGCCAGCACGCCGCCCAGCAGGATCAGCAGCACCATCGGCAGCGCTTCTGCCGCCAGCACCGCGCTGACCCGGCCGGCGCCGGCACCGTGCGCGAACAGCGCAAAGGACAGGACCACCGGAACGGTGGCGCTGCCGACGAATAAAAAGGAGATGAACACCATGAACACCGAAAAATAAAAATAAACTAACGCACCCAGCCTGCTCCGCAGCCTCGTCGTGTCGATCATCAGGCGACGAAGCGCCGGCGGATCAACACGACGTCAAGGGCCCGTCGCCGCTTCCGGGCAGCCCAGGCCGTCCCGACCGTCTGCCCCGGTTGGCGGCGTCGGTCGTCAAGGAAGGTTCCGGGTTGCTGCAAAGGCAGCCAGTTCCAGGGCACGGGCTTCCACCACACCGGGATCATCAACGGGGGCGAATGCGGCACCTGTGCCCGCACTCCTGCCAGCCAGCCGGTAGACGGCCGAGGTGCTGCCGGGACCGCCTCCGGTATGGCCGACATACTCGCCGGGCGACTCGCCTTGTCCGATCATCAGCCCGAGCCCGTAGCCGGCAGTCCGCCATGGGCGGCCCGGAAACGTGCCGCCGACCGGGTGACCGTCGCGCATCCTGCCGAGCAGGTCGGGCGGCAGGAGATCGCCGGCCATTAGACGGTGCAGGAACAGCGCGGCCGCGCCCGGCGGACCGAGCAGCAGGCCGTGATACACCCATCCTGGGTGATAACGTCGCGTGTTGCCCCACGCGGTCACGTCGAGGTCGGCCGGTTCCCGGGCGACGGTGACGCCGCGGATGTCGAGCGGCCTGAACACGAGGCGCTGCAGGGCCGCATTGAGCGGCAGGCCGGTCTCCTCCTCGATGATCCGACGCACCAGGAGGTAGCCGATGTTCGAGTAGGCCCAGCCCTTCCCGGGCTGGTAGGATAGGGTTTCCGCACCGACCCGCCGAAGCATCTCGCGGACGGGCCAAGGATGTCCGCCTGCGGCCACGGCGGCATGATAGAATGCGGACGTGCCGTAGCAGCGGAGCCCGGCACGATGCTGCAGGAGCTCACGCAGCGTGAACGACCTGCCACGGACGGGGTCGTCGAGCGGCAACCGGTCCTCCGCCACGAGCCTCAGCGCGGCACCCGCCAGCACGGCTTTCGCGCAGCTCCACCATGGCACCATCGCCTCGGCATCGGCGTGGACCCCGTCTTCCCGGACAAAGGCCGTGATGAGCTGCCGGTGCGGCACGATCCGGACCCTCTGGGAAATGTCGGGTTCTGTCCTGATCCGGGACGGGTTTCGGCTTCGGACCGGCGTCGGACTCGCCGGCCAGGCTACCGTCCGCGGCTGACGGTGTAGGCGGCGACCTCGCCCAGCAGCTGCCGGATCCGGCTGTCCGGGAACGTCGACAGCGCGTCGCGGGCGCGGTCGGCGTAGTCCGCGGCGCGTCGCAGCGTGGCGCCGATGGCGTCGGTGCCGGCGATCAGGCCGAGCGCGTGGTCGAGGTCGTCCGGCTCCTGCGCGCTGTCCTCGATCACCCGGCGCCAGAACTGGCGGTCCTGCTCGCTGCCGGCCCCAAAGGCGGCCAGCACCGGCAGGGTGATCTTGCCCTCGCGGAAGTCGTCGCCCACCGTCTTGCCGAGCAGGCGCTGGTCGGCGGCGTAGTCGAGCGCGTCGTCCACCAGCTGGAACGCCATGCCGAGGTTGGTGCCATAGGAAGCGAGCGCCAGCGCGTCCCCCTCCGGACGCCCCGCCACCACCGCGCCCACCCGGCAGGCGGCCGCGAACAGGGCCGCGGTCTTGCCGTGGATCACCTCCAGGTAGCGCTCCATCGACGTCGACAGATCGTTCTGGGTCGCCATCTGCAGCACCTCGCCCTCGGCGATGGTGGCGGACGCCTTGGACAGGATCGCCATCACCTCCAGCGAGCCGTCCTCGGTCATCAGCTGGAACGAGCGCGCGAACAGGAAGTCACCGACCAGCACCGAGGCCTTGTTGCCGAACACCGCGTTGGCGCTGGCGAGTCCCCGCCGCAGCCGGCTCTCGTCCACCACGTCGTCGTGCAGCAGGGTGGCGGTGTGGATGAACTCGACGCAGGCGGCCAGGTTGACGTGGCGCATCCCGCCGCACGAGCCCGCCGCCTCGCCCGGATAGCCGCACAGCCGCGCCGAGGCCAGGGTCAGGAGCGGGCGCAGCCGCTTGCCCCCGGCGGCGATGAGGTGGGCGGCAAGCTGCGGGATCAGCGTGACCGGGCTGTCCATCCGGGCAAGGATGGCGTGGTTGCAACTCTGCATGTCGTCGTGCAGCAGCGACGCCAGCGCGTTCAGCGCCGCCTCGCCGCCCGCTTCCGGCTCCTGCGTGTCATGCCGGTCGGCGCGACTTGTGGTCGCGCCGGGTTCCGGCAGACTGGCGGCAAGGCCCAAGCGGTGTCCTCCACGCTCCAGGATTCGGCGAGGCACATATGAGCGGCGGGGATAGGGTGGTCAAGCACGGGCGGCCCGGCCGGGAGCGGCACCGGCCAAGGCGGGACCGGTCACCCGCATGCTGACCGCGGCGCCGCCCGCCACCACCGACGGCACGCTGCTCGGCGGCCGGGTGTCCTATCGCCAGTTCCGCGACGGCTACCGCAGCGGGATCGAGCCGGTGCTGCTCGCGGCGACGGTGCCGGCCCGCCCTGGCCTGCGCGTGGTCGAGGCCGGCTGCGGCGCCGGGGCCGGGCTGCTATGCTTGTCGGCGCGGGCGGACGGCATGCACGGCACCGGGATCGAGCAGGACTCCGCCACCGCCGCGCTGGCCCGGCACAACCTCGACGCCAACGGGTGCGCCGACTGGCCGGTGCTTGTCGGCCCCCTCGCGGACGCGTCTCAGCGGCTTGCGGTGGACGGGTACGACCACGCGATCGCCAACCCGCCCTGGCACGACAGCGGGTCCAGCGCCTCGCCGTCGCGGCGGCGCGACCTGGCCCGGCGGGCGCCGGCCGGCACGCTGGCCAGC
>CAXTOD010000180.1:0-5917 GCA_964245705.1 uncultured Acetobacteraceae bacterium | reverse complement strand
GACGGGCGTCGGCGGGGGCCGGGCCGACGGCGGCGGTCAGCCCGTCCAGCAGGTCGCGCAGGATCGTCATGCATTCCAGCGTCCGCCGGTAGCGCGGCGCACTGTCCAGCGTCTCGCCCGGCAGGTCGCTGGAGATGACGTTCACCGCCAGCCGCCCGCCCAGCATCTGCTGCAGCGTCGCCAGCTGCCTGGCCTGCTGCGGCGGCCACATCTCGCCGCAGCGGATCGCCGTCAGCAGCCGGATCCGCTCGGTCAGCGGCGCCATGGCGGCCGCGAACGCCACCGTATCGATGCCGAGCGCGTAGCCCGACGGCAGCAGGATCCCGTCCAGCCCGCCCGTTTCCGCCGCCTGCACGATGTTCCGGCAGTGCGCGAAGCTCGACAGCAGCGCCGGATCGGGCTGCCCCAGGAACTCGTAGTCGTCGTCGCACAAAGCTGCAAACCAGCTCACCTCGCACGGCGCCGCCGGATCCGGTGCCCCGTTCCCCATCCGCTCCCGTCCCCGCGCCGCGTTCCGCGCGGCGTTCTCCGCTACGGTCACCTATGCTACCACCGCCCCCCTTTGGCGGCGAGGCACCCATGCGGTTCGGACTGATCGGCACCGGCCTGATGGCGCAGGAGCACATCCGCAACTTGGCGCTGATCCCGGGCGCCCGGGTGGTGTCCCTGGCCGATCCCGTCCCCGCCTCGCTCGACTGGACGAAGCGCACGCTCGGCGACCGCGCCGCCGGCGTCGCCTGCTTCCCCGACGTCACGTCCATGCTGCACGGCCCGTCCCTCGACGCGGCGATCGTCGCCTCGCCCAACATGACCCACCACGCCGTGCTGCAGCCGCTTCTCGCCACCTCCCTGCCGATCCTGTGCGAGAAGCCGCTCGCCACCACGCTCGCCGACGCGCAGGACCTCGTGCGCCAGGCCGCCCGACGCGACGCCGTGTTCTGGGTCGGCATGGAGTACCGCTTCATGCCCCCCGTCCGCCGCTTCATCGACGACGTGCACGCCGGCCGCGTGGGCCGGCTGCACCGCCTCGCCGTGCACGAGCACCGGTTCCCGTTCCTGCCCAAAATCGGCGACTGGAACCGCTTCGCCGCCAACACCGGCGGCACCATGGTCGAGAAATGCTGCCACTTCTTCGACCTGATGCGCCTCATCGTCGGTGCCGAGCCGGTGCGCGTGCACTGTTCCGGCGCCATGGACGTGAACCACCGCAACGAGCGCTACGACGACCGCATCCCCGACATCATCGACAACAGCTTCACCACGGTCGATTTCGCGAACGGCGTGCGCGCCATGCTCGACCTGTGCATGTTCGCCGAGGGCGCGGAGGAACAGGAACAGCTGGTGGCGATCGGCGACCTGGCCAAGTTCGAGGTCGGCATCCCCGGCGGCCTGCTCACCCTCAGCCCGCGCGTCCCCCTCGGAGCGCACAAACGCGTCGAGCGCGAGCCCATCCCCGTCGACCCCGCGGTGCTCGCTGCCGGCCACCATCACGGCGCCACCTTCTTCCAGCAGCGCGCCTTTCTCGACGCCGTCGCCGGCCGCGGGGCGGTGCAGGTCACCGCCCATGACGGCCTGATGGCCGTCGCCATGGGCCTCGCCGCCGAGACCAGCGCCCGCGAGCACCGCGTGGTGGCGATGGACGAGCTGCTGGGCCAGGACGCGGCGCCAGGACCACGCTGATCGGGACGCCGGATCGCGCCCTCCGCCAGAACCGCCGCACGCCCTCGCGCCGCCCGCATCGCAGGCCGGCCGATCGCCCGACACCCCGAAACGCCGCGCCTCGGCAGCCGGGCGGCTCCTGCCCGGGACGGCTCCCCTCCCCACCAACCGATCCGTGTGCTTCTGTGGACCATCGCAACAGAAGGGTTGTGCCGTGACCAACTACGTCTTCGACGCGAATCCCGATGACAATGCCGTGGACTGGGGCAACCCGTCGAGCTGGTACGGCGGCATCGTGCCGGACGGCGCCGACGCGCAGGTGCTGATCCCGACCGTCACCTTCACCAGCGGCGGCGCCGCCTACGCGACCATCATCACCATCGGGTCCGGCGAAAGCTACGCCGTCCAGTCCGTCACCATCAGCAACAACTACCTGTCCCTGATCGGCAACCTGTCGATAAGCGGCGCCCTCGACCTCCAAACCGGCAGCCAGGTCGACCTCGCCGGCGGCACATTGAGCTTCGGCTCGCTGGACAACGACAACGGCCTCCTCCAGGGCTACGGCCAGATCGTGGCCACGGGCACGCTGGACAACACCGGAAAGATCGGCGGCATCGGAAACGGGACCGGGCTGACCATCAACGCCGCGACCTTCCAGAACACCGGCTCGATCGGGGCCAGCGGGCCCGGCATCTCGACCGCTCCCGCCTTGGCGCTCACAATCCACGCCGCGGTCGACCCCGACCTCGTGGACGGCACGCTCGGCGGCGGCGGCACCTACAGCGCCGGCGCCGGCGGCATTCTCGATCTCGACCTCGGTGGCCTGATCACCACCGACGCTGCGACCATCGAGTTCGACGGGTACTACGGCGACGGCCAGATCAACAGCTTCGACGCCGCCACCGGCACCTACCTTTCCCTGCAATCGACGCTCACGGCGATCGCAGCGCCCGGCCACCTGGTGGTCGACAACTTCAACTACGCGACGCCGAACGCGTTCCGCGTCGACGGCGAGCTGACCCTGGCTGAGACCGGCACCTTCACCGCGCCCGTGCTGACGATCAACCCCGGAGGCACCGTCGACGGCATCGGCACGGTGGCGGGGACGATCGTGAACAACGGCGTCATCGAGTCCAAGAACCCTACCGCCAACGACCCGCTGACCGGACCGCAACCCGGCGACCTAGTCCTGGACGGCCCGATCAGCGGCACCGGCACGCTCGAGGTCGGTCCCGGGATCGTCTCCTACGAGTACCAGATCCATCCGCCGCAGCGCGTCGTGCAGAGCGCGACGCTGGAGCTCGCCGGTCCAACCGCGCAGAACGTCCTGTTCGCCGACGACACCGGCATCCTGGTCCTCGACGACCCGGCCAGCTTCTCCGGCACCATCACCGCCCAGTTCCCGGCGCCGGACGAGGACACGGTCGTCCTGGACGGCATCTCGCTCGGCGACGTCACCGCCTACGACTACGCCGGCAACAACAGCGGCGGCATCCTGACCATCGACGAGGGCCAGGTCAGCCAGACCCTCGCCTTCGCCGGCGACTACACCACGGCCAGCTTCCTGCTGTCGGCCGGCGCGCAACAGCTGTCGAACTCGCCGCCCAGCCTGGATGTCTCCATCGCCTGCTACGCCCGAGGCACCGCCATCCGCACCGATCGGGGCAACGTTCCGGTCGAGGAACTGAAAATCGGCGACCGCGTCGCGACCTTCAACGGCAACGCACGGCCGATCCGGTGGACCGGGCGTCGCGCGTACAGCGGCCGGTTCCTCGCCTCCAACCCCGCCGTGCAGCCCATCCTGTTCAAGGCCGGCTCGCTCGACCGCTACCAGCCGCGCCGCGACCTGCGCGTGTCGCCGAAGCACGCCATGTTCCTTCACGGCTGCCTGGTCCCGGCGGAATGCCTGGTCAACGGTGTCAGCGTGCTGCGCGACACCGCCTGCACCGAGATCGAGTACTTCCACGTCGAGCTCGACAGCCACGACGTCATCCTGGCCGAGGACGCCCCGTCCGAAACCTTCGTCGACGACAACAGCCGCACCATGTTCCACAACCTCGCGGAGTACCAGGCGCTCTACGGCGATCACCCCGCCACCCCCGCGGCCTACTGCGCCCCGCGGATCGAGCACGGCCAGGCGCTGGACCGGATCCGGCGCGGCATCGACGACAGGGCCGTCCGCCTGCCTGCCGGAGCCGGGTCGGCGCTGCGCGGCCGCATTGATGGATGGGACGGGCACGTCGTCCGCGGCTGGGCCCGCGATCCCGACCGGCCAGACGTCCCGGTCTGCCTGGAGGTGCTGGCCAACGGCCGGACGATCGGCCGGACGATCGCCAACCTGTTCCGCGATGACCTCCGCCTGGCCGGCCACGGCAGCGGCTGCCACGGCTTCCACCTCGTCCTGCCGGTCTGGCCGGACTGCGCCCCGATCGAGGTCCGCCGCGCCGCCGACGGAGCCATCCTGGAAACCCTGCAGGGCCGCCGCGAAGCCGCCTAGCGTCCCCGCGTCGGTCCTGCCCCATGCTGATCGGCTCGATCGACGAGGCGCACCGCACGCGGATGCGCGGATGGGTCCGCAACGGCCTTGCTCCCGACGCGCCGGTCTGCCTGCTGCTGACGGCCGACGACCGGCTGCTGGACCGGGTGGTCGCCAACCGCCACCGTCCCGACCTCCAGGCGGCCGGCATCGGCAACGGACGGTTCGGCTTCGACGTGGCGCTCCGGCCTCCGCTCGACCCGGCCCGCGCCTGGGTGATCCACCTGCGCGCGGAAGGCTCGGGCGAGGACATGCCCGGCTCGCCGCTGCGCCTCGACCCGTCCTCGGACTTCGACGACGCGATGCGCGCCGCCTTTTCCGCGACCCTGCTGGGCTTCGCCGACGACGCCGAGGCCGCGCAACGCCACCACTTCCTGCTCGAACAGGGCGAGCTGCTCCTCCAGGCCCGCACCGACCGCCGCGACCCTGCGCCGGCGGCCACGGAGCCAGGGCCTGCGTTCCCCCGCGCCCTGGTGATCGACGCCGCCCTGCCCGACCCGGACCGCGACGGCGGTTCCGTCGCGATCCTGTCGCACATGCAATCGCTGCGGCGCCTCGGCTGCCACGTGACCTTCGCGGCGCAGTCCATGCCGGCCCCCGGCGACGCTCCTGGCCCGCTCGACCAGGCCGGCATCCAGGTGTGCCGCCGACCGGAGTTCGGCTCGGTCGAGGAGGTCCTCCGGCGCGAGGCCGGCCGGTACGACCTCGCCTATCTGCACCGCCTGCCGATCGCGTCCGCCTACGGGCCGCTGGTCAGGCACTACCAGCCCCGCGCCCGCCTGGTCTACGCCGTGGCGGACCTGCACCACCTCCGGCTGGCCCGCCAGGCGGTGTTCGAGAACCGCCCCGAGATGAAGCCCGCGGTGCACCGGGTGCGAAAGGAGGAGCTCTGGGCCGCGATCACCGCCGACGCCGTCATCACCCATTCCTCCGTCGAGGCGTCCCTGCTCCGCCAGGCCGTTGCCGCCGAACGGGTGCACGTGATCCCGTGGTCGATCCCATGCAGCCCGTGCGAGGTCCCGTTCGCGCAACGGCACGGCCTTGCCTTCATCGGCAACTACGCCCACGCCCCCAACCTCGCCGCCGCCCACGCCCTACGCGACGCGATCATGCCGCGCGTGCAGGCCGCCGACCCGTCGATCTCCTGCCGGCTCGTGGGGCCCAACCTGCCGCCAACGCTGCAGCCGCCGCAGCCGGGGCTCGTCGTCCTCGGCCAGGTGGCCGACCTCGACGCCCTGCTCCGCACCGTGCGCCTGACGGTGGCGCCGCTCGGCTTCGGCGCGGGCCTCAAGGCGAAGGTGCTGCAAAGCTTCGCCGCCGGCATTCCCTGCGTGTGCTCGCCCGTGGCGGCCGAGGGCCTGGACCTGCCGACCGAGCTGCAGCCGCTGGTGGCCGGGGACGACGCCGCGATGGCGGACACGATCCTGCGGCTCCACGGCGACCAGACGCTCAATGATCGCCTGTCACGGCACGTGGCCGGCTTCGCCCGTCGCCTCCTGGCGGAGGAGGCCGTCGACGCCGCGATGGCCGAGGCGATCGGCCGCCGTCCCTGAGGACAGGCAGCAGCGTCAGGCGGATGCCGAGCGCGGGCCTGCCCGCCCCTCATGCCGAAGACAGCTCCCGCCCGGCCGGCGCCAGCACCTGCATCGCGATCCAGGCCAGCGGGTAGCCCAGCGCGCAGCCCAGGAACATCCACCCGAAGCCGACCGCGCCCACCAGCCG
>CAXTOD010000179.1:0-5956 GCA_964245705.1 uncultured Acetobacteraceae bacterium | reverse complement strand
GTTCCGGTTCTAGGATGGCCCCCGATCGCCCGAGGACGCAGGCTGCATGACCGTACCAGGATCGTTGTTGTGCCGCCTGCCATGGCCGGCGGCCGCGGCGGCGGTCCTGCTGGCCTGCGCCGCCGGTGCGGTGCCGGCGCCGTCGCGGGCGGACGACCCGGTGCTGGTGCAGAGCGGCCCGCTCACCTTCGCGCCGCTGGTGAAGCGCGTGGTGCCGGCAGTGGTCAACATCGCCGTCACCCAGGAGGTGGACGACGCGGCGGCGGACGCCAAGGTGAAGGTGCCGCCGGCGCTGCGCGGCACCCCGTTCGAGAAGCAGTTCCGCGACCGGATGCGCACCCACCGCGAGCAGATGCTCGGCGCCGGCTCCGGCTTCGTGATCGACCCGTCCGGGGTGATCGTGACCAACAACCACGTGGTCGGCCAGGCTGACAACATCACCGTGTCGTTTTCCGACGGCACCGAGCTGCCGGCCAAGGTGCTGGGCTCGGACGAGCTGACCGACATCGCGGTGATCCAGGTCAAGACCGACCGCAAGCTGGCCTTCGTCACCTGGGGCCGCTCGCAGGACGTGCAGATCGGCGACTGGGTGCTGGCGGCCGGCAACCCGTTCGGGCTCGGCTCGTCGGTCACCGCCGGCATCGTGTCGGCGCGCGGGCGCGACATCGGCGCCGGCCCGTTCGACGACTTCCTGCAGCTCGACGCGCCGATCAACCCGGGCAACTCGGGCGGCCCCTCCTTCAACATGCGCGGCGAGGTGGTGGCGCTGAACACCGCGTTCGTGTCGCCCGGCGGCGGCTCGGTCGGCATCGGCTTCTCCATCCCGTCGGAGCTGGTGGCGCCGATCGTCGAGCAGCTGCGCGCCAAGGGGCACATCGACCGCGGCTGGCTCGGCGTCACCATGGAGAACGCGGCCGGCGGCGGCGTCACCATCGTGTCGGTGGACAAGGGCGGCCCCGGCCAGCGCGCCGGCCTGCGTCCGGGCGACGTGGTGCGCACGGTCAACGGCGAGCACGTCGACTCCAACCGCGGTTTGATCCGCACCGTCGCCGCGGCGGCGCCTGGCTCCTCGATCCGGATGGCGCTGTCGCGGCACGGCAAGCCGGTGGACGTGCTGGTGGTGGTCGGGCGGCGGACGGAAGGACCGAGCTAGCGTCCTGAACCCGAAGTCCGTCAGACTTCAGGTTCTCGGTGGACACTGGTCTTTTTAGTAAGATGGTGGCCTGCTCATCCCCGAGATTCGCATGCGAACTTCGGGGCTGAACACTCGGCGGAAGGAATACACGTTACAGTTCCGGATCGATGCGCGTAGGATACCCTTGACCACCTGGAGAGGGCTATGAGAAGGCTGCCCTGCGCGCTGCTGTTGTTCTTGGGCGGCGGCCTTGGTCACGCTCAAACTCTCGCCGACGACGATCATTGGCAGGTCCGCATCAGCGAGCGCCACGCCTACCGGGCGTCGATCACCGCCGACTTCCAAGGTTCCAAAGGAACGGTGATCGGGATCCTCGCCGTTGAGGCATATCCTCAAGCAAGATGCAGGAAGATGATGGAGCTGACCCTTCTGCATGGCGGCGGATACGGCAAACCCGAGGGCAAGGTCGCGCCTGCGGAAACGACACCTCTTTACATGGAGGTGGACGGGCGGGTGATTCCGGTTGGCGACACCTTCTGGTTCAAGTATGACAATGGATACTCGGCAGCCGCTGTTGCAAGGGACGACCTCGTGGACGCCATCAAGAATGGCAGGACAGTCCACGTGATGTTGACACCGGGGACTCCCAAGTTCGAGTTTGCCATTGCCGGCGCCGACCACGCCCTTGGCGCAATCGACGCTCGATGCCAGGCAGCGACGACCGGGGATGGAGCAGGGTGACGCGATGGCTTCCGCGGGATGCGACCCGCGCCTAACCCTTCCCACGCACCGCCAGCGGCAAGGATGAGGCGATCCTTTCCGGCGCCGCCCTCGTTGCAAGGGAAAGAAGCTGGAAGGACAGGCCCGTTGCGCCACCTCCGCCATCCCGACCGCCTGGGCCTGCACCTGCGCGTGGTGCTGGAAGGCGGCGTCGCGATCGGGCCCGGCCGCGCCGACCTGCTGCAGGCGATCCGTGACACCGGCTCGATCTCCGCCGCCGGGCGTGCCCTGTCGATGAGCTACAAGCGCGCCTGGGACCTGGTCGAGGAGATGAACGCGTCGTTCGCGTCGCCGGTGGTGGCGACCAGCACCGGGGGTGCAGCCGGCGGCGGCTCGCGCCTCACCGCGACCGGCGACGCGGTGCTGGCCGCGTATCGCCGGATCGAGGCCGCGTCGGCCAAGGCCGCCGCCGCCGACCTGCGGGAGCTGTCGGCCCTGCTGGCACCGGGGCCGGCGGCCGCCGCGGAGGCACGCGAACGGGATTGAGGGCACCCTGCCCGTCCCCGCCGCCGGACACATGGACAAGTCCCCGCCGCCGGGCGCATTTTGCGTATCGTCGCACCGCGTGCGGTGTCCGCCGGAGAAGCCCGAACGATGCGCATCCTGCTGGTCGAGGACGATCAGACCGTCCGCGGCTTCGTCGCCAAGGGCCTGAAGGAGGCCGGCCACGTGGTCGACCAGGCCGACAACGGCAAGGACGGGCTGTTCATGGCGGTGAGCGAAAGCTTCGACACCATCATCCTGGACCGCATGCTGCCCGGCGGCATCGACGGCCTGCGCCTGCTGGAAACCATCCGCGCGCAGAACAACCGCACGCCCGTCCTGGTGCTGTCGGCGCTGGCGCAGGTGGACGAGCGGGTGGCAGGCCTCAAGGCCGGCGGCGACGACTACCTGACCAAGCCGTTCGCGTTCTCCGAGCTGCTGGCCCGGATCGAGGCGCTGGGACGGCGCGGCAAGGGCGAGGGCGGCCCCACCACCCGGCTCGCCGTGGGCGACCTGGAGATGGACCTGCTGTCGCGCCTGGTGCGACGGGGCGGGCAGAAGATCGACCTGCAGCCCAGGGAGTTCCGGCTGCTCGAGTACCTCATGCGCCACGCCGGGCAGGTGGTGACCCGCACCATGCTGCTCGAGGGGGTGTGGGACTACCATTTCGACCCGCAGACCAACGTGATCGACGTCCACGTGTCGCGCCTGCGCCAGAAGATCGACAAGCCGTTCCCCCGGCCGCTGATCCACACCGTGCGCAACGCCGGCTACATGCTGCGTGACGAGTAGGCCCGCCGCGACGGCGATGATCCGGCCCGGATCCTGGGCCAGGCTCCGGTCCAGGCGCCGCCGCCGCACCCGTGACGGGCAGCCTGGCAGGCGCCGCAGCGACATTCTCCGCTCCGCCAGCCTGCGCCTGGCGCTGGTCTACGCGCTGCTGTTCATGCTCAGCGCGGTCGTGTTCATGAGCTTCATCTGGTGGGCCACCATCGGCCTGCTGGAGCGCGAGGTGGACGCGCAGATCGACACCGACGCGCGCGCCCTGTCCGAGCAGTGGGCCGCGGGCGGCCTGCCGGCGCTGGCCGGGACCATCCAGCAGCGCCTGGCCGACAACGTCGACGACGACGCGCTCTACCTGATGGTGGACGCGTCCGGCAGCCGCATCGCCGGCAACCTGCTGCAGTGGCCACGCGACGTCCGGCGCTCCGACGTCACCTACCAGCTCGCGATCTCGCGCGCCGGCGAGCGGGGACTGGCCGAGGTGCACGCCTTTTCCCTGCCCGGCGGGTTCCGGCTGCTGGTCGGCCGCGACGTGCGCGCGCGCGCGATCCTCAAGCGGCTGCTGACCGACACCCTGGTCTGGGCGATGCTGATGGTCGGCGTGCTGGGGCTGAGCGGGGCGTTCGTGGTGCGTTCGCTGTTCCGCCGCATGGTGCGCAACGTCGCCCGGACCACCCGCTCGATTGCCGCCGGCGACCTGTCGCAGCGGGTGCCGCTGTCGGGCAGCGGCGACGAGTTCGACCGGGTGGCGGAAACCATCAACGACATGCTGGACCGCATCGCCCGGCTGATGGACGGGGTGCGGCAGGTGTCCAACAGCATCGCCCACGACCTGCGCACGCCGATCACCCGGGCCCGCGCCCGGCTGGAGGACGCCGCCCTGCACGCGCCGGGGGCGGGGGAGATGCGCGCCGCGATCGACCGCGCGGTCGCCGACCTGGACGGGGTGACGGCGGTGTTCGAGGCGCTGCTGCGCATCGCCGAGATCGAGGCCGGCGCCAGGCGTTCCGCCTTCGCCCCCCTGGAGCTGTCGGCGCTGCTGGACGACCTGGCCGAGCTCTACGCGGCACTCGCCGAGGAGCAGGGTTTGCGCCTGGAGCGCCTCCCCTCGCCGCCCATCACCCTCGATGGCGACCGCCAGCTCGTGCAGCAGGCGGTCGCCAACCTGCTGGACAACGCGGTCAAGTTCTCGCCCGCGGGCGGGGTGGTGCGGCTGTCTGCGTCCAGCGAAGGCGGGGACGTGCGGGTCGTGGTGCGCGACCACGGCATCGGCATGAAGCCCGCCGAGCTGGCCCGGGCGTCGGAGCGCTTCTTCCGTGCCGAGGCGGCCCGCAACACCCCCGGCTCCGGCCTCGGCCTGTCCCTGGTGCAGGCGGTGGCGCAGCTGCACGGCGGCAGCTTCATCCTCCGCACGCCCGATCCGGCGACGGACGGGAACGCGGCAGGGCTGGAAGCGGTGCTGCTGCTGCCGCTCAACGGCGCCGCACGGGGCGCGGCAGCCATTCGGCAGAGCATGGAGCCGCCGTCATCCGTGGACCATGGGGAGGTGAGCCGGGCCGGGCTATCCTCGCCCGCATGAACCGGTTGCCCGTGCTCGCCTGTCTCCTGCTGCTGTCGTCCGAGCAGCTGCAGGCACAGGACCGGGACGCGGTGGCGCCCATGGTGGTCACCAGCGACACCGGCGCCTACTGCCAAACGCTGCTGGCGGAGATCCGGGGTCATCCCGTCCTGCCGCCGGCCGTGCGCGAGCTGCAGCAGGACGGCAGCCGGCTGTGCGACGAGGGCCTGGTCCGGAGCGGCATCAACCGGCTGCGCCGCGCGCTGATGGTGCTGCATAGCGGCCACGCCGGGTCGGAGACCGGCCGGAACGGGAACGAGATCCCGCACGGCTGAGCCGGGCACGGCGATCATGACCAGGACCGGCGCCTGCCGTGCAGCCTTGCCCGCGTGGCGCCTGTCCTGCCGGGGTTCGAGCGGAGGGAAGAGGGGGCAGGCCGCGTCCATGACGGTGTGAACGGATGGCGCGATGCGGCGTTCTGCGCGGGTCCCGCCGGCCGATCATCGGCAGCCCGGCTCGACACCGATGAAGGATCGCCCGATGTCCGGCAGTCTGCGTGCGTCCCGCTTCCCGTCCGCCGGCGCGGCGCTGCCGCGATCGGGCTGGTTCATCGCGCTCGGCATCCTGTTCATCCTGCTCGGCGTGCTGGCCTGGGCGGACGTGGTGGCGACCACGCTGGCCAGCACGGTGGTGATCGGGCTGATGCTGATCGTGGCCGGGGTGGTGCAGGTCGCGCATGCCGTCGCCCATCGCGGCACCACCGCGGCAGCCGCCGTCATCTCCGGGCTGATCGGCATCCTTTACGTCCTGGGCGGCGTCACCATCATCGAGGAGCCGGTCGCGGGCTCCGTGCTGCTGACCGCCGTGCTGGCGTTCTGCCTGGTGTTCGCCGGCCTCGCCCGCATGGCCTGGGCCGCCGGCCACAGGCGGCTCGGCGGCTGGTGGGGTTTGCTGCTCAGCGGGCTGGTCGCCCTGGTGGTCGGGATCCTGATCTACCTGTCGCTGCCCTGGTCCGGGTTGTGGCTGCTCGGCACGCTGGTGGCGATCGAGCTGGTGGTCGGCGGCGTATCGGCGCTGATGTTCGGCCTGTCGCTGCGCCGCCTCGGAACGCCGAGGTAGCCGGCAGGCGGTCCGTCCCCTCAGTCGCCCGCCGCGGCCTTGCGCAGCGGGCGCCGGAACCGCGACCCGGCCTCGGCGAACCCGGTGGCCCGGCAGAA
>CAXTOD010000178.1:0-6019 GCA_964245705.1 uncultured Acetobacteraceae bacterium | reverse complement strand
GCATAGGGATGGGCCGCCATCGCCTGCGCCAGCCGGCGCACGCTGGCGCCGACGAACTGGCCGGGTGCCGCAACCGGCGCCGGCGTCGCCGCCCGTGCCGGCACCCCTGGCCTGCCGATCGCCGCGGCCACCGACGCGGCGACGCCGGCCTGAACCAGATCCCGTCGAGACAAGCCCACCATTCGTCCCTTTCCCGCCGCCCCCGCGGCACTCATGGCGAAGCGTCCTAGGATCGCGCTGTGTCATTTTCACGGCGAGGGGAGCCTTCTCCGGAACGTTCCGGAATTGCGACCCATAACCACTTGAGCTATTGGTTGAACACACTCTCTTACGTTTCTTGACGCTGTATAGCAACACAACGTCCTCCTGCGCGGGTTTGATCATGCGTCCTGCCGAGCCGCCGCTCCGACCATTCCGGGCCCCGGGCCGGCTGCGCCTGGCCTGGCTGGTCGGCACCAGCGTCCTCGGCCTGTCCGGGACCGCCTTCGCCCAGGGCCACTCGCCCACGCTGCACACCACGCCACAATTCTCCACCCTGCCGGAAACGCGCAGCAACCCCACCAAGGCGCAGGCGCCGCAAACGATCCACACCTTCGACTGGGGCGTGTTCAACCAGCTGGACGGCTCGCCGGCCGGGTTCGGCCCGGTGGCGCGCTACGGCGTCGTCCGTTGGGCCGAGGACTGGAGCGCGCTGCGCGAACCCCGGCTGCGCGACGACCCGTTCGACCCGCTGAAGTTCATCCCGCTCGACCGCAACAAGGACATCTACCTGACGCTCAGCGGCGAAAGCCGGCTGAAGAACTGGTTCGAGACCCGCCCCTTCCTCGGCCAGCAGAAGCCCGACGACTCCGGCCGCCTGACGCTGCGCAACATCGTGGGCGCCGACCTGCACGTGGGCGACCACCTGCGCGTCTACGGCGAGCTGGTCAACGGCGACGCCGGAGGCTGGAACGCCTACGGCTACAGCTCCACCTACCGCACCCGGCTCGACGTGCAGCAGCTGTTCGTGGAGGCCAAGACCCGCCTCGCCGGCGCGCAGACCGGGATCATGGTCGGGCGGCAGGAGTTCCTCGACGCGCCGAACTACGTGCTCTACCTGCGTGAGACGCCCGACCTGCCGCTGTCCTGGAACGGGGTGCGCGGCTACGCGGTCTGGCCGCGGATCCGCCTCGACGCCTGGGACTTCACCCAGACCAACACCACCCCGGCGCAGCTGTTCCGCGACAACGAGAACTACAACGCCCGGCTGTTCGGCGGCTACGGCTCCTATGCGCTGCCGGAGTTCAGCCTGCTGGGCCAGCCCGGCCACGTGTTCCTCGACCTGTTCTACATCGGCTACGAGCTGGGCGGCACGCCGGCCGCGATCGCCACCGCGACCGGCACCCAATCCGGCTCCACCCTGCGCGACAACTACGGCACCCGGTTCTGGGGCCGCGCCGGTCCGATTGAGTTCTCGCTCGGCGGCCTCTACCAGGGCGGCTCGTTCCGCCCGGCGCACGACGCGCCGACGCGCAACGTGGACGCCTTCTCGGTCAACGGCTTCGCCGGCTGGCGCTTCCAGAACGTGTACAGCCGCCCGCTGCTCGGCGTGCAGGCCGACGTGTACTCGGGCGGCAACTACAACAACAAGACCGGCAACGAGGGCACCTACATCGCCCCCTACAACCCGCAGAGCAACTACCTCGACACCACCACCTATTTCACCGCGTCGAACCTGGTCAACCTGGCGCCGCAGGTCGAGGTCACGCCCACCGCTAAGACCCTGCTTCGGTTCCGGGTCTCGGAGCTGTGGCGGGAGTCGACGGACGACGCGGTATACGGCACTGGCCGAATCTACACCTTCCGCAGCCGCTACAGCGGTGGCTGGATCGGCACCCTGCCGCAGCTCAACTTCGCCTGGCGCATCACCCGGCACCTGACCTGGACCCATGACCTGGCCCGCTTCCTCGCCTCTCGCGCGATCGAGAAGGCGGGCGCCTCGGACGGCACCTACTACCTGTCCACGCTGGCGTTCCGCTTCTGAACTGGGACCTTCCGTCGCGCGGCGCGGTTCGAACCGCCGGGACGGCGCGGACGTTCCGGCCCGTTGCCAGTCCTGCGCCAGGAGTCAGAGTTGCCGCGTCCCGTCATCGCGTTCCGTCGCCTGCTGCCCATCCTGCTGCCGCTGCTCGGCGCCTGCGCCGTGGAGGACTCGAAGCTCGCCGAACGCGCCCAGAAGAGGCTCATCGGCCTGAGCGAGGTCGACCTGGAATCCTGCCTCGGCGTGCCCGACCAGCATGCGAGCTTCGGCAGCACCGACGTGCTGACCTATTACGCCACCTCCAGCAGCTCCACGAGCTACGCGATACCGATCGTGGGCGGGCTCGGCCTGTCGAACGGCGGCTACTGCCACGCGACGTTCCGGGTCGACGACGGGCGCGTCAGCCGGCTGCTGTATTCGGGCGAGAAGAACGCGACGCTGGCGCCCAGCTCCTATTGCGCGCCGATCGTGCGCACCTGCCTGGCCTGGCTCGACCAGCACCCGGTGCAGACCGGCGCCGCCGGCACGCTCAGCTACCGCGCCGGCAGCACCGGCCAGGGCACGGTGGCACCGGGCAACCCGAGCGGCGCGCCGCAGCCGGGCGCGTCCAACGCCGCCATGCCGGCCAACGTGCCGACCGCCACCCCGCGTTGAACGCCCGCCACATGAGGACGCCCCCGGCCATGCGGCCCGTTCCGCAAAATACGGGCCGATGATCGCCGACCGCAGGGCCGGGATACGCATCCTGGTCCGCGAAAGCGTGCGGCCGCTGCTGGCGCTGTTCGCCTGGGACGTGGTGGTGGTGCTCCTGTTCCAGCTCACGCACCGGTCCTGGATGGACCAGCCGGCGCTGCCGCTCTCGCTGATCGGCTCCGCCCTGGTGCTGTTCCTGAACGTGCGCAACACCGCAGCGTACAACCGCTGGTGGGAAGCCCGCACGCTGTGGGGTGCCGTCACCAACAACGCCCGCAGCTTCGCGCGGCAGATGGCAACCCTGCTGGGCGGCGCGCCGGAGCCGACGCGGGCGATGATCGGCTTCTCCCACGCCCTCCGCGGCGCCCTGGCCGGCACGGACGTAACGGCCACGGTGCAGGCGCTGCTGACGCCCGGGCTGGCGGAGCGGGTGGCGGGGCGACGCAACCAGGTCGCCGCGATCCTGTTCGAGATCGGCCTGTCGGTGCGGGCGCTGGCCGACGCTCGCCGCGTCCATCCGGCGGCGCAGGCCGAGATCGAGCGCATCCTGTCCGACCTGTCCAACGCCCAGGGCGGGCTGGAGCGAATCCGCAACACCCCGCTGGCGGTGCAGTTCTCGGTCCTGCCCTGGCTGCTGGTGCGGGCCTTCTGCCTGGTGCTGCCGTTGTCGATGGTGCAGGAGCTGGGCTGGATCACCCCGCTCGGCTCGACGGTGGTGGGCTTCCTGTTCGTGGCCCTGGACGAGATCGGCGCCGACCTGGAAGCGCCGTTCGCCGCCGGCCCGCACGCGGTGCCGATGGAAGCGATCACCCGCACGATCGAGATCGACCTGAGGCAGGCAATCGGCGATCCTGCGCCGGACCCGATGCAGCCGGTGGACGGCGTGCTGGCTTGACCCGCGAGCCCTGGACAGGAGTTTCCCGCATGGCCCCGGACGCGCCGCCGCCGCATGACCCGATCACCGCCGACCAGGCTCTCGCCCGGCTGAAGGAAGGAAACCGCCGCCACCTCAGCGGCGAGGCGATCCACCACCGCATGACCAGCCAGGAGCGCCGCGCCGCCCTTGCGCAGGAACAGCGTCCGTTCTGCGTGCTGGTCGGCTGCTCCGACAGCCGGGTGCCGCCGGAGGTGCTGTTTGGCTGCGGCCTGGGCGAGCTGTTCATCGTCCGCAACGCCGGCAACGTGGTCGACCTCGCCGCCATGGGCAGCATCGAGTACGGCGTCGTGGTGCTCGGCGCGCCTCTGGTGGTGGTGCTGGGACACGAGCGCTGCGGCGCGGTGCAGGCGGCGGTCAACGTCGTGGAGCAGGACGCGACCTATCCCGGCAGCATCGGCCAGATGATCGAGCCGATCATCCCGGCGGTACTGCGGGCGCGGCGGGACGGCACCGAGAACCTCCTTGACCGCTCGGTGCGGCAGAACGTCCTGCGCATCGTCGCCCAGCTCCGCGACACCGAGCAGCTGCTGATCGAGCCGCAGCGCGCCGGCCGGCTGAAGATCGTGGGCGCGCGCTACGACCTCGACGACGGAAGCGTGGCGTTCTTCGAGTAGCCGGGCGCCGACCGATGCGGCGCCCGGCGTCGCGGTCTCAGTAGTAGCGGTAGTAGCGGTGGTGATAGCGGTCCCAGGCCCAAGCCCGGTGATGCCAGTGGTGGCCGTGGTAGTAGTAGTGCGGTCCGACCCAGCCCGGCGGCACCGGCTGGGCCTGGGCGAGCGGCACCGCCGCCAGGGTCGCGACGGCGGCCGCCGCGGCCAGGAAGGAACGCCTGAGGCTTCGACCAACATCCATTGCGGTTCTCCTGTTTTCGTCCGGGCTCGTTCAATGACCCCGGCGTCCCCGCAATCTGATCCCTGCTCTGCGGCGCGATTCGGGCGGACGCTGTAACCGGCTGTGTCCGTCCGTGGCCGCTCAGTCGGCGGCGAAGGACGTGCTGGTCAGGTGGACCTTGCCGGACTCGATGTCGGTCACCGCGATCAACGGATAGCCGACGCCGATGGTCTCGCTCGATTTCCAGGCGTCGTAGATCTCGTCCCGAAGCTCGGCCGCCCCGGCCGCGAGCTGCTGCGCCGCGAACTGGACCTCGGCCGGAGCCGGCGTGCTGAACAGGTCAATCTTCGCCACCTGGTAGAGCGGCTGCACTTGGCTCAGCGTATGCGCCATGTACTGCCCTACCCTGACCTCGATGGCGCAGCCGCAGTCATGATAGGCCGGGATCAGGGTGGCGATCGCCTGCAGCGGCACGTAGTCCTTGACGAACGCGCCCTCGAACTGAGCGTGGATCGGCTTGGTCGTGTAGCCGTTCGGGTTGGGATAGCTGCCCCAGCCGTTGTAGTGGATCGACACGTGCAAGGGCTGGCTGCCGTCGCCGACATAATGGCTCCATACGCCGATATCGTGGATCGTCAGCTGCTGGCGCAGTGCCAACTGATACGAGAAGTACTGCTGGTCGGCAGGATTGGTCGCCGTGGCGAGACCGATCTGGTCGGCGCGGATATAGGCGAAGTCCTTGCGCACCTGCTGCCAGCCGTCGACGATGTTGTAGGGCAGGTAGCCCTCCTCGTACTGGTCGCTGCCGGCGGCGCGAAGCATGGTGTCGAAGCCCTCGCGGGTCAGGTTCACCGGGGTGCCGTCGGACTTCAGCAGGCTGCCGCCGGGCACGGTGCCGTCATCGTTGAGATCGATGTAGTGGCCCGGATCGCGCTCGTCGTCATGGGTGGTGCCGGCATCCTTGGAGACGTCCGGCTCCGGGCCGAGCTGCTGGATCGCCCCGATCGCCCCGGGCGTGCGCAGAAAGGCGGGAACGTCGCTCGGCAGTGCCGAAGCGGCGAGGTAGCTGATGTCGAGATGCCCGGTATGGCCCCAGGCCCAAGCCGGCAGGGCCTGGAGGCTCGCCAGCAGGCTGGTCCCGGCCAGGATCGACGCGCGCTTGCAGGATCGGATGATTGTATTCGGCATCGCTGCCTCCCTTGATAGTGCAGCGAGAGGCGTAGGGGACGACATGCTGGGCCGGCGTTACAGCACGGTCGCATCCTGGTGACATTTCGTTATCGCAACAGCGTAGCTGGGTTCTCTGCCCGTCCCGCCGGCCGCGGCTCCGACTCCGGCATCAACGCGGCAGCCATGTCGGCGACGTCGCGGCTGAGCATCTGCAGGGTGAAGCGGGCCAGCGGCCCGGCCTCGTCGCCCAGCCGGTCGAGCCTGCCGGATAGGGCACGCGCCTCGAACACCAGCCGCCCGGCGCCGGACCCGCGCGACTGCGCTTCCCCGTCGAGCGCCGCCTGCAGCGACCGGAACGCCGCCGACAC
>CAXTOD010000177.1:0-6070 GCA_964245705.1 uncultured Acetobacteraceae bacterium | reverse complement strand
ACGAGGGCTTCGGCGTGCCGCTGGTCGAGGCGATGGCGCACGGCGTGCCGGTGCTCGCCTGGCCGTGCGGCGCGGTGCCCTACACCCTGGCCGGCGCCGGCCGGCTGCTGGACAGCCAGGAGCCGGACGCCGTGGCCGCCGCCATGCTGTCCCTGGCGACCGATCCCGACGCCGCCGCCCGGCAGCGGCAGCAGCAGGACGCAGCACTGGATCGCTTCGCCCTCGACCGCCAGCGCGCGGTGCTGCAGGACGCTCTGCTCCGCGCCGGCGCCGAGCCGCCTTCCGACCGCACCACCGCACCGCTGCTGCACGACAACCTCCGCTTCACCGTCAGCGGCCACGTCAACGGCAGCTACAGCCTGGCGGCGATCAACCGCGACCTGGCGCTGCAACTGGAGCAGGCCTGCCCCGGCCGGGTCCGGCTGTCACCGGTGGAGGGCGGCGACACCCTCGACCTGTCCGGCGTGCCGCCCGACCAGCACGACGCGGTGGCGGCGCTGGTCTACCGCGAGCCGCACCCGACCGGTCCCGAGCTGGTGATCAGCCAGCACTATCCGGTGCACGTCCCGACCCGCCCGGGCGACGTCCCGGTGGCGATGCTGTTCTGGGAAGAATCCCTGATGCCGGCCGCGCCGGTCGCCGTGCTGAACCGCCACTTCCGCGCCGTGGTGGCGCCGACCGCCTTCGTGCGGGACGTGCTGCTCGACTCCGGCCTGTCGATCCCGGTGCGGGTGATCCCGCCCGCGATCCGCCTCGACCGCTTCCTGGCCCTGCGCGGCGGGCGCACGCCCCGCCCGCCGGACCGGCCGCATCGCTTCCTGCACGTGTCCTCCTGCTTCCCGCGCAAGGGCGTCGACGTGCTGCTCCGCGCCTGGGCCCGCGCCTTCCGCGCCGACGACCCGGTGCGCCTCCTGATCAAGGGCTTCCCCAACCCGCACAACACGGTGGCCGCCGACCTCCTCGCCCTCCGGGCCTCGGACCCGGACCTGGCCCCGGTCGAGCTGATCGACCGCGACCTCGACCCGGACGCGCTGCTGGCACTGTATGCCGACGCCGACACGATGGTGCTGCCGACCCGCGGCGAGGGCTACAACCTTCCCGCGGCGGAAGCGCTGGCCGCCGGCCTCCCCCTCCTCGTCACCGGCGCCGGCGGCCACATGGACTTCTGCGCCGGCCCGGACCGCAGCCCGCTGCCTGGGGTCCGGCTGCTCCGACACCGCGCGGCGCCGTCCGGCAGTCACGTCGCAGCTTCCCATGCGCTTTGGCTGGAGCCGGACGAGGACGACCTGGTAGCGGCGCTGCGGGAGGCCGCGGCCGCGCCGGAGCGGCCGTTGCCGGCATCGCCCCCGATCCCGGCACCGAGCGACCTGGCTTGGGCCTATGCGCGGCTGGCGACCGACCTGCTGCTGGCGCCGCCGCCGGCGCCGCTGCGGATCAGCTGGGTGTCGAGCTGGAACCTCCGCTGCGGCATTGCCGAGTATTCCCGCCACCTGATCGGCGGCATGGACGAGGAGGTGCGGATCCGGATCCTGTGCGACCGCCGGACGCAGACCGGAGAATCGGACGGCACACTGTTCTGGCCGTGCTGGCAGATCGGCGACCCGCGCAGCGTGGCGCCGCTGGCCGCCGCCCTGGCCGCCGACGATGCCGACGCGGTCGTGATCCAGCACCAGCCGGGCCTGCTGCGCTTCCGCGACCTCGCGGCCCTGCTGTCCCATCCGCTGCTGCGCGACCGGGTGATCGCCGTGAGTCTGCACAACACGCGCGACCTGCTCGATCTGCCGGATCCGGAGCGGGTTGCGGCGATCGACGCGTTCGCACGGATCGACCGGCTGCTGGTGCACACGGTTGCCGACGTCGTCCGGCTGCGGGAACTCGGCCTCGCCCGCAACGTGGCGCTGCTCCCGCACGGCGTCGCGTTGTCGCTGCCGGTCCGGCCGGTGCGTCCGCTGCGGCCGGACGACGCCGGCGGTCCGGTGATCGGCTGCTACGGCTTCTTCCTGCCGGGCAAGGGCATCGACACCCTGATCGAGGCTGCGTCGCGCCTCCGGGACCGGTGGCCGCACCTGCGGCTGCTCCTGGTGAACGCCGAGTATGACGCCCCGGAGTCGCGCGACGAGATCCGCCGCTGCCGGCAGTTGGCGGAAACCCTCGGTCTCGCCGACCGGATCGAGTTCCGTACCGCCTTCCTGCCGCAGATCCAGGCTCTGGACATGCTGGCGGCCTGCGACCTCCTGGCCCTGCCGTACCAGCCCTCCAAGGAAGCGGCCAGCGGCGCGGTGCGCGGTGCGCTGACCACGGGCGTGCCGGTTGCGGTCACGCCGATCACCCTGTTCAAGGAGCTGGGGGAGGCTGTCCACCGCTGCGACGGCATTGATGCGGACGACGTGGCGTCAGGGCTCGATCGCCTGCTGGGCGATCCGGCGCTGCGCCGGCAGGTGCAGGACGCGGCCCAGGCCTGGATCACGGCGCGCCAGTGGCCGGACACCGGACGGCGACTCCAGGGCATGCTGACCGGCCTGGTGCGGACGAAGCGGCTGGGCTGAAGCGGAAGCCGTCGGGATGGGCGAGACCTGGTAGGCCTCGCCCATCCCAGACCGGCAACGTCCGTCGGCAGCCTGCCGACGAACGCCTGCCTGTCCGGATCAGACCGTCTTGATGGTTCCGTTCACGCCGCTCGGGAAGAACAGGCCGCTCGCCGTACCGGGAGCGCTGTTGCCATAGGCGATCGAGAGCACCTGGCTGGTGGTGCGGCGATACGCCTGGCCGGCGAAGTCGGTATTGGTGAAGTTGAACGGGTTGGAGTTGTAGTCCGTGCCGTGGTCGCCGACGCCCGACAGCGTCTGCCGGAGCGCGGAGATCGCGTTGGTCGCGTCACCGGCGCCGACACCGGCCAGGTAGGCGCGGATCAGCCCGGCCTGGTAGCCTTCGGCGCCCAGGATGCTGGCCGCGTAGGCAATGTTGTCGGGGTCAGTCAGCAGGGCCGCGGCGCCCGTGAGCGCCGTCACGCAGACATCCTCGAGCACGTAGGCGCCGAGGAGGAAGTTGATCTCGCTCGAATACGGGTCGAACGAGCCGCCCGCCGGAACGAGGCCCGCCGCGGCGGCCAGCACGCTCCAGGAATCGGCGAGGTCGATCGCCGGCTCGGCGATGGCGGCGCTGCCCAGCACCTCGCGGATGACCTGCACGTGGCCGAGCTCGTCGTTGGCGAGCTGCTGCGCATAGTAGCCGACCGCTTCCGTCTGGAACGGAACGGGCGACCCGCCGGTCACGGCTCCCTGGGTGTCGGTGCCGGTCAGCCCCGCCGCCCCCACATACGTGCCGAGGCCGTTTCCGGTCGTGGCGCGCAGGTAGTACTCCGCACCGAGATACTCGAAGTTCAGCGCGAAGTTGAAGATGTCGACGTCGGTCACGGTGGCCGCACTGGCGGTCCTGCTGCCGAACAGGCTTGCCGCGGCGATGCCGGCGAGGCCGAACCCGGCGCGACGCATTACGACGCGTCGGCGGTTGATGGCGTTCTCCTCCGGGACCCTGTTCGCGCCAAGCTCTGGGCTTGCGCTGGTCTCGGGCTGGCTGGTGGTGTCGAGCATGGAATGATCTCCTGCGGAAAACGCCTGCCGCGATCTGCTGGCAGTCTGGGCGGCGTTCCGCGCGTGCCTGGACGTGTTGAAGGGGCTGGACCGGTCGATCAGGTGGCGCTGCTCTTGAACAGGCCGTTCACCCCCAGGGGGAAGAACAGGCCGGCAGTCGGCGATGTGCCGCCGTAGACGATGTTCAGCACCTGCTGCGTGGTGCGGCGATAGGTCTGCCCGTTGTAGTCGACGTTGGTGAAGTTGTACGGGTTGTCGGTGGTGGAGGTGCCGTTGTCCGGAACGCCGCCCAGCTTGTTGCGCAGCGCGGAGATGGCGTTGGTGGCATCACCGGCGCCGATCTGCGACAGGTAGCCGCGGATCGCGCCCGCATGGTAGCCCTCGACCGCGAGCACGCTGGCGGCGTAGCTGAGGTTGCCTGGGTCGGTGAGCAGGTTGGCCGCACCGGCATAGGCGGTCACGCCGACATCCTCGAAGATGTAGGCGCCGAGCAGGAAGCTGATCTCGTCGGCGAACGGATCGAAGGTGCCGGTCGGGCCGACCAGCCCGGCAGCCCGGGCCAGGGTGGTGAAGCTGGACGCGAGGTCGATCGTCGGCTCCGCGATCGCGCTGGAGCCGAGCGCGGTCTGCAGGAAGCGGACATGGGCCAGTTCGTCGTTGGCGATCCGCAGCGCGTAGTAGGCGAGGGCCGGGTTCTGGAACGGAACCAGCGAGCCGCCGTTGACGGCTCCCGGCGTGCCGACCCCGGTGACGCCGGTATAAACGCTGAGCGGCTGCCCGGTTGCGGCGCGGAGGTAGTACTCCGCTTCCAGGTATTCCAGGTTCAACGCGAAGTTGAGGATGTCGGCGTCGGTATAGGTCGCTGCGGAAGCGGAGGTGCTCGTGGCGATGCTGGCGCCGCCCAGGGTGCCGAGTGCCACCGCACCGGCCCCGGCGCCCTTCATCAGGCTGCGGCGGCCGAGGGCGGGTCCCTCGCGCATCACGTGACTCGTCTCAAGTCCGGCCATTTGAACGTTCCTGTCCAGTAAGTGACGCCTGCCTGTCGCCGAGACGACAAGCGGACGGATGGCGTCGTGCGCCATGCCGCTACCGATACAAGCGACGGGCATCGGTGGATGCAGCGCACTGTTTAAATTCCTGCAATCATGACATAAACTAACCGTGAGTAAGCCTTTGCAACCCATCGTTGTTGCCGGACGCGGGGTCCTGCGTATGCCCGCCGCCGTGGGGCTTGCCGGTCGTCCGGCCCTCGGCAAGGTTGGAACCGGGAGGACCCAGTGGTGAACGAGGCGGTCACGACCGGGCCGGAGCGACGGCCGGGCGCCCTGCGCCGTCCGCCGCCTGCGACCGACAGGATCGTCTTCGCCAACCAGCTTCGCGGCCTGTGCGTCCTGGCCGTGATGCTGGTCCACTACGCCGTGATCGCCCAGGTCATGCGGGGCGTCGTCGCCTGGGTGGTCGCGGCGCCGCCGCTGGACACGAAGCTGAGCCCGATCGGGACGTGGGTCTATCCGCCGTGGCTCGACCTGGGCAAGTTCGGGGTCGGCGCCTTCTTCCTGATCAGCGGCTTCGTCATCCCGTTCTCGCTGCGCCGCTCCGGGATGGGCAGCTTCCTGCTGGCGCGCGCCCTGCGCATCTACCCGACCTTCTGGATGGCGCTGCTGCTCGAAGGCTGCGCCATCGCCGCCAGCGGCCGTTACTGGCATCGCCCGCCCGCCTTCGGGATCGACGCCTACTTGGTCAACGGCCTGCTGTTCGCGACGCTGCTCGGCCATCCCACCGTGGACTGGGTGAGCTGGACCCTGTCGATCGAGGCGGCCTTCTACCTCCTTGCGGCCCTGCTGCGGCCGGTGCTGCTGTCGTGTCGCGTCTGGCCGCTCGTCGCGTTCGCCGCCCTCGCCCTCCTGGTGAACGTCCTGCAGGGACGCACCCTGATCCGGCTTCCGGAGCCGCTGGTGAGCGGGCTGATGTATGTCGGCTTTATCCTCATCGGCACGCTGTTCCATTACCGCTACCAGGGCGCCATCTCCCGCCGCAGGCTGGCGGCCGGCGTGCTGGGGCTGGGCGTCATCTTCTTCGCCGCGTACGCGCTCGGCCCGACCGCCGGCGGCTTCCGCTCGCTCCGCACGACCAGCTTCGGGCTCGCCATCGTGGTGTTCGCGTCCTGCTACCGGATGCGCGGCCGCTTCCGGCCGAACCGGGTCCTCGACGGCCTGGCCGCCATCAGCTACCCGCTCTACCTGATCCATTCCGCCTTCGGCTTCACGATCCTCAGCTTCCTGGTCATGGCCTGGCACCTGCCATTCCCGGTCGCAGCCCTGCTCGCGGCGGTGCTGGCCGGACTGGCGGCAACGGTTCTACACGTCGGAATCGAGCGCCCCTCCATCGGCCTCGGCCACCGCCTGCGCAGGAACCGGAACCCCCGGAAACGAACCTCGCCCGATGGCCTGGCCTCCGAGGCCTAGCCGTCGACCTTTGCC